>NZ_JBHWIE010000774.1:0-1000 GCF_042732085.1 Actinosynnema sp. NPDC059797 | reverse complement strand
AAACACGACCGCACCAAATACTCCAAACCACCCCGACCAATCGGCTCACCATGCCGATCCCGCACCAACGCCGAACCCCGATCGAACCGCGCCCGCGGAAAACGCCGCCGACACGACGCCAGATAATCCTCGATCACCCGATCCATCGCCGGCTCGATCGGCACCGACCGATCACGCCCACCCTTCCCCGCCACGTGCAACCGACGCTCACCAGGCCGACCCACCACCGACCCCAACGTCAACATCCGCATCTCCGCCGACCGCAACCCCGCCACCAACCCCAACGCCAACACCAGCACATCCCGCTCAGGCCACGGATCACGCCCACGCCGCACCCCCTCCGCCGCCGCCGCCAACAACCGCTCCGGCGTGTCCTCACCCCGCAACGGCTTCGGCACCAACGGCGGCGTCTTCGGCCGCGCCACCGCACCCATCGGATTCCCCGCCACCAACTCCTCCGCCACGCAGAACGTCAAGAACTGGTTCCACGTCGACCACGCCCGCAACACCGACGACTTCGCGTGCGAATCCGCGAACACCCCGAACGCCGCCCGCAGGTTCCCCGCCGTCAAGTCCTCCACCACCAGCTCATCCGGGGGAGTGGAGACCGCCTCCGCCAACAACACCGTGATCCCCGCCAGGTCACGCCGGTACGCGGCCGTCGTGTGAGGGGAGTCCTTGCGCGGGCGACGAGCGAGGAAGAACGACTCCTGGGCAGCGAGAACACGCATAACGATCTTCCTACCGCACCGCACCGACAAAACCGGTCGGCCGAGCGGGCGCACCCGCGCGGATCCCCTCGGCCGACCGCTCCAGTTTCATGGATAATGCCGATTATCCATGAAACACGGGTCCGGAAGGGGTGAGGACCCCGACCGGGGGATGCCACTTCCCGGCGCCCTCCCGGACCGCCGGGTCGCCCTCGTGACGTCGTGTTCGACGTGCGCCCGCGTGTCTGGCGCGCGCCCAGATCGGTCCCGGCGGTTCGGGGGCGCGGCGG
>NZ_JBHWIE010000773.1:0-1017 GCF_042732085.1 Actinosynnema sp. NPDC059797 | reverse complement strand
GTCGAAGACCACGTCGTAGCGCCCCTCGTCCCGGGTGAAGTCGTCCTGGGCGTAGTCGATGACGTGGTCCGCGCCGAGCGAGGCGACCAGGTCCACGTTCCGGGCGCCGCACACCGCGGTCACCTCCGCGCCGAGCCACTTGCCGACCTGCACGGCGAACGTGCCGACGCCGCCGGACGCGCCGTTGACCAGGACCCGCTGCCCGGCCCGCACGCGCCCCCGGTCGCGCAGGCCCGTGAGCGCGGTGTTGGCCGCCAGCGGCAGCGCCGCCGCCTGCTCGAAGGTCAGGTTGGCGGGCTTGAGGTCCACGACGCCCTCCGGGGCGCGCACGTACTCGGCGAACGCGCCGTCGGCCTCGCCGTACACCTCGTCGCCCGGTCGCAACCGGGTCACCCGCCCGCCCACCGCCTCCACCACGCCCGCGAAGTCCGTGCCCCGGATCGACGTCCGGGGTCCGCGGAGCCCCATCACGCCCGGCATGAGGCGCGCCAGGTAGGGGTCGCCGCGCATGACGTGCCAGTCGCGGGCGTTCACCGCCGCCGCGCGCACCCGCACCAGCACCTCGTCGGCCGCGGGCTCCGGCCGGTCCACCTCCCTGAGCCGCAGCACGTCGGGAGGGCCGTACCTGTCCTGCGCGATCGCTTTCACCGTGCCTCCAGCGGGTGTGGGCGGCGGGAGCGGCGGATGGTCCGCTCGGCCACGAGAAGGTTGATCAGCCAGCCGGCGAGCACCAGCAGCGCCTCGGTGAGCCGGTCGGGCGCGCCGGCGAACGCCGACCAGGACGCGAGGGTGAGCACCTGCGTGCCGGCGCCCAGTCCGACCGCGTACCCGCGGATCGCCCAGTCCCGGTGCCGGGCGAAGTCGCGGCGCCGGGCGGCGGCGAAGCCGAGGACGAGGAACAGGGCCCAGGCCGTGCCGAACACGAGCCGGGAACCGGTGCCGAGCGCCCCGACGTCCGCGCGGTGCCCGAACAGGGCCAGCCACAGCGCCGTCAGCGCCCCGACGTGTCCGCAGAGG
>NZ_JBHWIE010000772.1:0-1017 GCF_042732085.1 Actinosynnema sp. NPDC059797 | reverse complement strand
CACCTCCGCCCTCACCAAGGCCCTGACGGCGTGGGTCGAGGGCGAGGTCGCCGACGACCTCCGCGCGCTGGTCGACCAGGCGTTCGCCGCCCTGCGCGCGGGGAACTAGGCACCGCCACCGTCCCCCTCCTCCGACGTCCCGCGCACGGCGGGGGACGGGTCGCCACGCCGGGTCAGCGCGAGCAGCAGCCCGCTGCCGAGCACGGCGGCCACGGCGCTGGCGGTGAAGATGCCGACCTTGGCCTGGGTGACGAGCGCCGGATCGGTGTAGGCGAGGTCGCTGATGAACAGCGAGACCGTGAACCCGATCCCGGCCAGCGCCGCCACGCCCCACACCAACCGCGGCGGCATCCCGGTGGGCAGCACGCCGACGCGCAGTCGCAGCGCCAGCCACGTCACCCCGCCGATCCCCACGACCTTGCCGACGAGCAGGCCGAGCACGACCCCCCACGCCACCGGGCTGCCCACCGCCTCGCCCACGGCCCCGCCCCGCAGGTCCACCCCGGCGTTGGCCAGCGCGAACAACGGCACCACGGCGAACGCGGAGACCGGGTGCAGGCGGCGCTGGAGGTCGTCGAGGACGGCGCGCCCGGCCACGGGGCGTGCCGGGGTCACCAGGCCCAGCACCACACCGGCGATGGTGGCGTGCACGCCCGAGTGCAGCGTCGCCAACCACACGAACAACCCCACCGGGACGTACGCCGCGACCGAGACCACACCCGCCCGGCGCATCACCACGACCACGACCAGGCCGGCCACCGCCGCGAGCAGCCACCCCGGTTCCAGCGCCTCCGTGTAGGCCACCGCGATGACCCCCACCGCGATGATGTCGTCGACGATCGCCACCGACAGCAGGAACAGCTTCACCCCGGCCGGCACCCGCGAGCCCAGCAGCGCCAGCACGCCCACGGCGAACGCGATGTCGGTGGCCAGCGGAACGCCCCACCCGCGCGCCCCCGGTCCACCACCGACCACCGCCAGGAACAGCACGGCGGGCAGCACCACACCGCCCAGGGC
>NZ_JBHWIE010000771.1:0-1024 GCF_042732085.1 Actinosynnema sp. NPDC059797 | reverse complement strand
ACCGACACCGACCAGCTGCGACTGCTGTTCCAGGAGGCGAGCGGCCCGGACGGCGTGCGGCGCGTGCTGGAGCTGCTCGCCCGCCGGCTCGGCGGGGAGGTCGTGCTGGCGGGGCCGCACGAGGGGCAGGCGCTCGCGGTCCCCTCGGACGCCCGGTGGTTGCTCCGGGCGGTCGAGCGGGACGTCGCCGGTGACGTCGCGCGCGTGCGCGCCGGGCACGTCGACGCCGCCGCCGTGCACGCGGGCGGGCACGACGTCGCGGTGCTGCCGGTGGGGCCGCCGCCCGCACGGCCGGTGCTCGTGGTCGCGCACCGGGGTCCGCTGACCGCGGCGCAGCGGAGCCTGCTCGCCGCCGCGGTGAACCCGCTCTGGCTGTGCTGGCGCACGGCGACCGCCGAGCAGCGGACCGAGCGCCTCGCCGCCGCCGACGCCGCGGTCCGCGAGTCGGTGCTGCACCTGCTGATGGTCGGGCACCTGTCCGGCGCGCGACGGACCGCGGCGACCCTCCGCCCCGCACTGCCCGACCTGGCGCGGGTCTACGTCGTCGAGGCCACCCCGGACGTCCGCGACCGGCTCTCCCCGCGCTGCCGGGACGTGTTCGGCGAGGGCGCCTGGGTGGTGCCGTGCCCGGTCTACAGCGGGCACGTCATCGTGATCGCCCCGGCCGAGCCCGACCGCGGGGGCGAAGGGGACCGCGTCCCGACGCCGCAGGCGGCCAACCTGGTCCGGGAGCTGACCGAGGCGGTACCCGGAACGCGGGTCGGCATCGGGCTGCGGGTGGCGCTGCGGGACATCCCGGTCGGGTACAAGCAGGCGTTCCACGCGCTGTCGGTGGCCCGCTCCCGGCACGAGCGGTACGCCTCGTTCTCGCCCCGCGGCGAGCTGGGCGAGCTGCTGGGCCGGGCCGGGCAGTCCTGGGCCGCGAGCACGCTCGCGCCCCTGCTGTCCTACCGTACCGACCGCCCCGGGGCGCCCGACGCCTTCGAACTGCTGGCGACGCTGCTGGCGTGGCTCGACTTCCGCT
>NZ_JBHWIE010000770.1:0-1024 GCF_042732085.1 Actinosynnema sp. NPDC059797 | reverse complement strand
CGTTCCACGTGGGCAGGCCCAGGACGGGCGAGGGCTCGGGCGCCCACGCGCCGGAGCCCTCGGGCGGTGGAGGCGGCGGACCGGGTGTGGGCGCGGGAACCGCGGGCTCGGCCCCGGTGGGGTCGGGCGCGGTGGGGTCGGGCGCGGTCGTGGGCGGCGGGCCGGCCGGCGGCGGGGTCAGCTCGAACGCCGTCAGCGGCGCCGACACCGGCACGGTCATCGTCCCCGCGACGTGGGTCGCGCCGCCGCACCGGAACGCGACCTCGTGCACCCCGGCGGCCAGGTCGGCCGGGACGATCGCGTGCAGGTCGATGAACTCCCAGGGCCGGGAGGCGTCCGCGCCGGGTCGCGACTCGTCCAGCCAGGTGCCCAGCGCGGAGCCGCCCACGACGATGACGCCCTCCAGGCACGCGGCGGGGTAGTCGTGCAGGTGGACGGTGACCTCGGGGGCGTCGGTCGACGGCCGGTCCCCGCCCGGCGGCGGCTCGGGCGGCGGCTCCGGGCGCGCTCGCACGGTGAGGCGCACCGTCGCCTCGGACGCGTCGCCGTCCGAGTCCGACACCAGGTAGGAGAACGAGTCGCCACCGGTGAAGCCCGGCGGGGGCGCGTACTCGACGCCCCCGTCCGCGGCGACGGCGTAGCGGCCGCCCCGGGCGGTGGTCCCGTTCCGCGCGGACCCCATGGCGGCCAGGTGGTCCCCGGCGGGGTGCGCGTCGTTGGCCAGCACGCCCGGGGCGGGCACGGTCAGCAGGACCCCGTCGGTCGCCTCGTACGCGTCGTCGCGCGGTTCCGGAGCCAACCGCACCCCGATGGTCACCGTCGCCGTGTTGCTGCGGTTCCCCGCGCCGTCGGTGATCCGGTAGGTCCACTCGGCGGTGAGCCCGCCACCGGGCCGCCAGCGGAACCCGGGCGGCGAGGCGGTCGGCTCGACGACGCCGTCCGTGGGCCCGGACACCAGCTCCACGGCGGCGCCGGCGGGGGCGGTGTCGTTGGCGAGCACGTCGACGGCGTACCAGCCCTCGAC
>NZ_JBHWIE010000769.1:0-1032 GCF_042732085.1 Actinosynnema sp. NPDC059797 | reverse complement strand
GGCCGGGCGCGCGGCGGCAGAACACCACGCCGGTCTGCGCCCGCGCGCCGTTGCCGATGTACTTCTTGGTCCCGTGCAGGGACAGGCCCTCGTCCGTGGTGACCAGGCGGGTCTCCAGCTCGGCCGCCGCGGAGCCCTTGCCGTGCTCGGTGAGCGCGAAGAACGTCCAGGTGGGCCGGGCGGAGAACCGCTCGAAGAAGCGGCGCTGCTGCTCCTCGTCGCCCAGCGCCTGCACCGCCGCGCCGGCCAGGCTGGGTCCGGGCGAGGCGAGGAGCACGCCGGGGTCGCCGTGGGCGAGCCGGTCCATCACCACCACCCGGGCCAGGCACGACCCGCCGGGGAACGAGTGCCCGCCGACCCGGTAGGTCTCGGCGGCGAACCGCGGCGGGATCAGCATCGCCTCCTGCAACCGCACGGCGGGCAGGTCGAGGTACTTGGTGATCGCGTCGGGGTCCTCGTCCAGCACCAGGCCCGGTTCGCGCAGCTCGCGCGCGATCTCGACGCAGTGGTCCTCCAGCACGCGGAGGTGGTCGGGCAGTTCGGCGTCAGCCATGGCGCACCGCCAGGTAGAGGGTGCCGACCTGCTCCGCGGTGAGGACCGCGCCACCGGGGCCGTCGGCGAGGAAGCTCGCCGCACCCAGCAGCCGCAGCAGCGCGCGTCCGCCGCGCACCAGCCGGGCGAACGCGGCCGGGTGGGCGTGGTGGTCGACGCCCGCGTCGAGCAGGCCGTGGGTCTCCTCGACCAGCAGCACGGCGTCGGCGATGCCCGCCTGCACGAGCTGCCTGCCCAGCAGCGGGCTGCCCGCCGCCGTGCGCCCGCCGAGGTCGGCCACGGTCAGGTCGACGACGTGCGCGAGCAGCCGGGTGTGCGCCCGGAGCAGGTGGTGGCGCAGCCGCTCGGGCCGCGCGCCCACCACGTCGCCGGGCGCGGGGTCGGCGAGCCAGGCGCAGGCCACGCCGAACCCCTCGGCCACCCGGTTGCCGACCGGGAGCACGGTCGAGGGGCGCAGCGCGTGCCCGGTCGTCCCGGAC
>NZ_JBHWIE010000768.1:0-1038 GCF_042732085.1 Actinosynnema sp. NPDC059797 | reverse complement strand
AGGCGGTGACCTCGCCCAGCTCGGCGCGGAACCGCTCGACGGCGGCGGCGACCTGCTCGGCGGAGGTCACGTCGGCGCGCTCGTAGCGGTGGGTGACGCCGGCGGCGGTCATCCGGGCCAGGTTGGCGGCCAGCTCGGCGTCCCGCTCCGGGTCGGCCCGGCCGACCAGGGCCAGGGACGCGCCCGAGTCGCGGGCGATGGCCAGGGCGCACTCGGCCGTGATGCCCTTGCCGCCGCCGGTGACCAGGAGCACGTCGCCGGGCTCCAGCGGCGTGCCGGCCGCTCCCCCGCCGGGCTCGGCGGGCACGGCGCCGAGCACCGGCACGGTCCGCGTGCCGTCGCGGTCGTAGCGGACCTGGGAGAAGCCGGTGGTCGCGGCCACCTCGGCGACGACCTTGGCCACGGCGCCGGTGTCCGGGTCCATCAGCGCGGGGTCGAGGTCGACCACGGTCACCGGCAGGTGCGGCGCCTCCAGGTGCAGGGTGCGGGCGAGGCCGGACGCGCCCAGCTCGTGCTGCACGACGGCGAACCGCCGGCCGGTCGCCAGCGCGTCGCGCGCCGCCGCCAGGAACAGGCCGACGTGCGCGTCACCGCCCTCGGGCGGCAGGAGCAGCAGCACGCCGTCGCCGGGCAGCGCGGCCCGCAGCGGTTCGGCGAGCGGGTGCCCCTCGGGCGCGTGCACCGACCAGTCGCCGGGCGCGGCGGGCGTGACGGGCGCGAGCGGGCGCTCGACGTGCCGGACCAGGAACGGCCGCACCCACGGCGCCACGCCGGGCACCTCGCCGCTGTCGCGCTCCTCCTCGTGGGCGGTGGCGGCCAGCTCGTCGATCAGGTCGGCCAGCTCGCCCAGCCGCACGGTGGCGAAGTTCGGCGCGGCCTCCAGGGCCGGGCGGCCCAGGCTGCGGGTGACCTCGTTGACGAGCTGGCCGACCGTGATGGAACTGAGGTGCAGGTCGTCCAGCGGGTGCGTGGCGGCGGTGACGGCGTCCAGCGGCAGCTCGACGCGCAGCGCCGCCAGCCGCCGCAGCAGGTCCAGGG
>NZ_JBHWIE010000767.1:0-1046 GCF_042732085.1 Actinosynnema sp. NPDC059797 | reverse complement strand
CACCAACCAACCCCCCCCCGGGGGGGGGGGGGGCCCAGTGTGCCCCCCCCCACCCCGGTTGTCACGCGTGACCGGCTCCGACCGCGATCAGCGCGGTTCGTCGCCGTCGTAGCAGAAGGCGATGAGCGAACAGCCGACGTTGCTGCACTGATTCGTGCTGAACGCCATCGGCTGCGCGGGGTCGGCCAGCCGGACCTCGCTGATCCGCTCCTCCAAATCGCTGATGAGCGAGTCCAACTCGGCCGACTCCAGGATCGCCTGGTCCATGTTCCCGTGTCCCTTCACGCTGTGGTGGCCGCCAGTTCCGTCAGAACGAGCCGTGGTCGTCGTCGCCGTCGCAGTAGGAGAGGATCGAGCACAGGAGGTTGCTGCACTGCACCTCGCTGAACGCCATCGGCTGCGCGGGGCCGGCCAACCGGACCTCGCTGATCCGCTCCTCCAGGTCGCTGATGAGCGTGTCCAACTCGGCCGGTTCCAAGATCGCCTGGTCCATGGGGTCGTCTCCTTTCACACTGCTTCGGCAACTGGTGCCGCTCCCGCCCTGCTGGGTGAGGAGTCCGGGTCGCCGACGACCGGGAGGCGCAGCAGGAGCTGGCACGCCAGGCGGTCACCGGCGGTGTGGGCGCCGTCGACGACGGGGAAGTCCGCCGGGGTCGGCAACATCTCGGTGAGGAACAGCTCGTCGTGGCCCGCGAGGACCCGGTCCAGCACGCGCAGCGCGGGCAGCCCGGCCAGGTCCACCGGCACCCCCCTGCCCCCCGGCGGTCCGGCGAACACCCACCGGGGCAGCGACCGGGTCCGGGTGAGCCGGCCCAGGGCGCGGAACCCGTCCTCGAAACCCGCGCCCGGCGCCCACAGCTCGTCGCGCCGGACGCGCCACTGGGCCCGGCTCACCACCAGCGAGCCGGCGACGAGGCGCGGCAGGTGGCGCCGCCCGGGGAACGCCGCGAGCGCGTCCGCCCGGTGCCGGCGGAAGCGGCGCACCGCGGGCGGCCCGGCGGACAGCAGCGGGGCGTGGGCGACGGCCGACGGCGGGAACGCGACGC
>NZ_JBHWIE010000766.1:0-1058 GCF_042732085.1 Actinosynnema sp. NPDC059797 | reverse complement strand
CTGCGAGTGCTGACCGAGACCGGTCTGGTGCGGCGCATCCAGCCCGCCGGCGCGACCGCCCGCTACGAGTCGCGCGTGGGGGACAACCACCACCACGTCGTGTGCCGCTCCTGCGGGACCATCGCGGACGTCGACTGCGCCGTCGGTCACAGCCCCTGCCTCACCGCCTCGGACGACCGCGGGTACGCGGTCGACGAGGCGGAGGTCGTCTTCTGGGGCACCTGCCCCGACTGCGCGACCGAGCACACCGCCAACGATTCGTCCCCCGGAAGGAAGTAGATGAGCGACCCCAGGCCAACGCCCACCTCCAGCGCTCAGGGCGTGGACCAGAAGGCCGCGGCCGGCTGCCCCGTCGCGCACGACTCCGTGACCGCGCACGGCAGCGAGAGCGAGAACCCGGCGATCGACTCGCCGACCCCGAAGACCGGCGGTCGTCCCCGCACGAACCGCGACTGGTGGCCCAACCAGCTCGACCTGTCGGTGCTGCACGCCCACTCGTCGAAGAGCAACCCGCTGGGGGAGGGCTTCGACTACGCCAAGGAGTTCGCCAAGCTCGACGTCGAGGCCCTCAAGCGCGACATCACCGAGGTCCTGACCACCTCGCAGGACTGGTGGCCGGCCGACTTCGGCCACTACGGCGGCCTCATGATCCGCATGAGCTGGCACGCCGCGGGCACCTACCGCACCCACGACGGTCGCGGCGGCGCCGGTGACGGCGGTCAGCGCTTCGCCCCGCTCAACAGCTGGCCCGAAAACGCCAACCTCGACAAGGCGCGCAGGCTGCTGTGGCCGGTCAAGCAGAAGTACGGCCAGAAGATCTCGTGGGCCGACCTGCTCGTGCTCGCGGGCAACGTCGCCCTGGAGTCCATGGGCTTCAAGACGTTCGGCTTCGGCTTCGGCCGCGAGGACGTCTGGGAGCCCGAGGAGATCTTCTGGGGCCCGGAGGACGCCTGGCTGGGCGACGAGCGCTACGTCAGCGAGAGCGAGATGGCGCCGGAGGTCGGCGCGACCGAGATGGGCCTCATCTACGTCAACCCCGAGGGCCCGCGCGGCAACGC
>NZ_JBHWIE010000765.1:0-1062 GCF_042732085.1 Actinosynnema sp. NPDC059797 | reverse complement strand
CGCCGGACGCCCGTGCGGCGAACAGCGGCGGTGTGCCATCGCCGGCACCCACGCCGACGCGCTGCCGCGCCGGGGCCGCCCCGCCCAGCCGGAGGGGACCGCCGAGGCGCTCGCGACGGCCGAATCGAGTAGTGTTACGCGATGTGACAAGGCGTGGTCCCCATTCGCACTGCTCCGCCACCGGAACGCAGCGCATCCCGGCCCGTCCAGACCCCGCTGGTCACTCTCGGTGACCGCGAACGGTGGGCGGGGCGAGCACGCGGTGACGACCGGGGACGCCGCGCGGGGCGGTTCCGACGACCTGCCGGCCCTGGTCGACGACCTGGGCGTGGTCGTGTGGGAAGCGGACGTGGCGACGCGGCGCTTCACCTTCGTCTCCCGCTACGCCGAGGAGCTGCTGGGCTACCCGCTGGAACGCTGGTTCGACGGGCTGGACGACCTGGTGGAGCTGGTCGACCCCGCCGACCGCGGAGGGGTCCTGCGCGCCTGGCTCGCCGGCGTCGGCCAGGACTACTTCGAGGTGGAGTTCCGCGTCGTCGCCGCGGACGGGCGGGTGATGTGGTTGCGCTGCCGGGGCAAGGTGGTGTGCGACGACCGCGACCGACCCGTGCGGGCGCGCGGGATGCTGGCCGACGTCACCCGGCGCCGGGACGCGGAGCAGCACGAGCGCTTCCTCGCCGACCTGGAGCAGCGCCTGCAGCGGTTGGGCGACGCCGAGCAGGTCATGGCCGAGGTGACCCGGCTGCTGCGGCAGCACCTGGCGGCGGACCGGTGCGCCTACGCCCGCGTGGAAGCCGACGAGGACCACTTCGTCATGAGCGGTGACCACGCCACCGGCCTGCCGTCGTTGCACGGCAGGTTCGCGATGTCGGCGTTCGGCGAGGACGCGCTGCGGACGATGCGGGCGGGACGGCCGTGGGTCGTGGCCGACGCCGCGCACGACCCGAGGCTGACCGGCGGTGACCGCGACACCTACCGGCAGACGGGCATCCGCGCGGTGGTGACGGTGCCGCTGCTGCGCGACGGGCGGTTCGTCGCCGGCCTGGCGGTGCACCAGGCGTC
>NZ_JBHWIE010000763.1:0-1090 GCF_042732085.1 Actinosynnema sp. NPDC059797 | reverse complement strand
GGTCGGTGTCGTGCCGGTCGGCGAGGGTGCGGCCGAGGTAGAACAGGGTCGTGCCCTCGCCGTGCCGGTCGCCCAGCGCGCGGAAGATCTCCAGGGCCCGCTCGAACTGGGCGAGGGCCTCACCGGTGCGGCCGACGACCTCGCAGGAGTTGCCGAGGCTGGTGCGCGTGAGCGCCTCGCCGTGCAGGTTGCCCACCTCGCGGGCGACCTCCACCGATTCGGTGTAGCACGCGATGGCCCGCCACGGGTCGGCCCTGTAGTAGTGGCAGTTGCCGATGTTGGCCAGCGTCGACGCCTCGCCCGGCCGGAAACCCGCCTCCCGGCAGGCGTCGAGCAGCTCCTCGAACCGGGCCAGCGCCTCGTCGTACCGGCGCAGGCGGAACAGCTCGGCCGCGGTGTTGCCCATCGCCTGGATGGCGTTCATGGCGGTGGCCACGCCGTCGCGCGCGGCTCGTCGGGTCCCCGGTCGCGGCAGGGGCGCGTCCCGGCCGAGGCGGCTGTCCGGGTCGGCCTGGCGCGCCTGCACCCGGTTGGCCTCCAGCTCGACCGCGGCCCAGTCGACCTGCTCCTGGTCGCCGGTCCGCCGGAACACCTCGAGCGCTTCGCGCAGGACGTGCTCGGCGCGGTCGAAGTCGCGCCTGGCGGAGTGGGCCTTGCCCAGGTAGATCAGGGAGTACCCGGTCACGGCGGGGTCGCCGACCGCCCGCCCCGCCTCGACCGCCATCCGGTGGGCGGCCAGCGCCTCGTCCCAGTTGCCGCGCATCTGGAGGTGGACGCCGAGCATGGTGGCGTTGTTGGCCAGGTCCGCGTGGAGTCCCTGCCCGGCCGCCTCGCGGAAGGCGGCGACCAGGTTCGGTCGTTCGGCGTCGAACCAGGCGAGCATCTCGGGCAGGGGCGGGATCCCGCCGGACGAGGGACCCGGCTCCACGGTGATCAGCTTGTCCGGGAAGGTGTGGAC
Organism: Actinosynnema sp. NPDC059797; assembly: GCF_042732085.1. Lineage (NCBI taxonomy): Bacteria > Bacillati > Actinomycetota > Actinomycetes > Pseudonocardiales > Pseudonocardiaceae > Actinosynnema > Actinosynnema sp. NPDC059797. The sequence goes on along the minus strand of NZ_JBHWIE010000763.1, from coordinate 132 downwards.
GACCAGGTTGAGCAGCATCCGGTTGTGGTGGGCGAGCAGCCGCCGCAGCGCGCCGTCGTCCGGCTGCTCGCGCAGCCGCACCACGGCGTATAGCCGGATAATGTCGTGGAAGCGGAAACCCCCCCGCAGCTC
>NZ_JBHWIE010000762.1:0-1102 GCF_042732085.1 Actinosynnema sp. NPDC059797 | reverse complement strand
GTGGTCGCCCCCGCCGCCGCCTCCCCCGCGCGCCTGGAGCGGCTGACCAGGCCCTCGCCGTTCCACGGCGTCCACGGGCTGGCCGTCACCCGGGACGGCAGGCTCCTGGCGGGCAGCCTCATCGGCGCCGCGATCCACGAGGTGGACCCCCGGACGGGCGCGACGCGCGTGGTCGAGCCGCCGCCGTTCGGCATGGCCGACGACCTGGACGAGGGCCCGGACGGCACGCTCGCCTGGACCTCCACCAACACGGGCCGGGTGCACGCGCGGTCGCCGGGCGGGCCGGTGCGCGTGCTCGCGCAGGGGCTGCCCGGGATCAACGCGGTGGCGTGGTCGCCCGACGGCAGGCTGTTCGCGTCCCAGGTCTTCCAGGCCGACGCCCTGCTGGAGCTCGACCCGACCGGCGCCCGCCCGCCGCGCACCGTGCTGCGCGACCTCGGCGGGCTCAACGGCTTCGACTTCGGCCCCGACGGGTGGCTGCACGGGCCGCTGTGGTCGCGCGGGGAGGTCGTCCGCATCGACGTGGACCGCGGCGTCGTGGAGACCGTGGCCGGCGGCTTCCGCACACCGGGCGCGGTCGCCTTCGACTCGTCGGGCCGCCTGTTCGCGCTGGAGACGGGCACCGGCGACGTCTACCGCGTGGAGGCGGGCGGCCGGGTGCTCGTGGCGCGGGAGCGGCCCGGGATCGACAACCTGGTCTTCGACGCCGACGACCGGCTCTTCGTCTCCAACATGGCCGACAACTCGATCACCGAGGTGGACCCGTCCACCGGCGGCGGCCGCACGGTGCTCTCCGGCGACCTGGCGATAGCCGCCGACCTGGCCCTGGACGAGGGCGGGGAGGTCCACGTCGCCGACGGCTTCGCGCTGCGCCGGCTGGCGGCCGGCGGGCACGGGGTCCGGGACGTGGCCCGCATGTACGCCACCGACCTGCTGTTCCCCACCGGCATCGCCGTGGTGGGCGACCTGGTCGTCACGACCGGCTGGACCGCGGGCGCGGTGCAGGTGCTCGACCGGCGCACCGGGGCGGTGCGCGCCACCCACGGCGGCTTCCACGAGCCCATGGACGTCGTGCCCCTGCCGGACGGCCACCTCCTGGTGT
>NZ_JBHWIE010000761.1:0-1115 GCF_042732085.1 Actinosynnema sp. NPDC059797 | reverse complement strand
GAGGTCAGCCGCTCCGCGCTGGCCGACGTGCGGAGCGTGGTCGGCGCGCTGCGCGACCTGCCCGCGCCGGGGTCGCCGGCCGAAACCCGCGACGAGCCGGACCAACCGGCCGGACCCGGCCACGCGCCAGGCCGACCGGCCGAAGCCCACCGCGAACCCCTGCCGGCCGGACCCGGCCACGTGCCGGACCGGCCAGGCGACCCCCGCCACGAACCACCTCTGCCGACCGAACCCGGCTACGAACTGGACCGGCTGGTCGACGAGGCGCGGTCGGCCGGGGTGGTCGTCACCGCCCGGCACGCCGACCTGTCCCGGCTCCCGGCCGCGGTGCGGGTGTCGGCCTACCGCATCGCCCAGGAGGCGCTGACCAACGTGCGCCGCCACAGCCGCCCGCCCCGCTGCCGGCTCGTCACCGCCGTCGAGGCCGGCCGGCTGGTGCTCTCCGTCGTCGACGAGGGCACGGCGCGGCCCGGTCCGCCGGGGCACGGCCTGCTGGGCATGAGGGAGCGCGTCGACCTGCACGGCGGCACGCTGCGCGCGGCCCCCGCGCCGGGCGGCGGGTTCGAGGTGCGCGCCACCCTGCCGTTCGGTGGTGCGCCGTGACCATCCGGGTGCTGCTGGCCGACGACGAGCCGCTGTACCGCGCCACCGTGCGGGCGCTGCTGGACGCGGAACCGGGGGTGGAGGTGGTGGCCGAGGCGGGCACCGGCCGGGAGGCGTGCGCGCTGGCCCGGGAGGTGCCGGTGGACGTGGCGGTGGTCGACGTGCGGATGCCCGACCTGGACGGCATCGCCGCCACCAGGCACCTCACCGCGCTCCCCCGCGCGCCGAAGGTCCTCGTCCTGACCACGTTCGACCTGGACGAGGCCGTCTACGAGACCCTGCGCGCGGGAGCGGGCGGCTTCCTGCTCAAGGACGTCCCGCCGGTCCGGCTGGTCGACGCGGTCCGGACGGTCGCCGCGGGCGAGGCGCTGCTCGCTCCCAGCGTGACGCGCAGGCTCATCGCGGACTTCGTCCGCGCGCCGCGCCCCGCCCGCCGCGCGCTCGACGGGGTGACCGCGCGGGAGCAGGAGGTGCTGGCGCTCATCACCCGGGGCCTGTCCAACGCCGAGATC
>NZ_JBHWIE010000760.1:0-1136 GCF_042732085.1 Actinosynnema sp. NPDC059797 | reverse complement strand
CCTCAAGGCCGAGTACCGCGGCCACCGCGACGAGGCCATGTGGCTGCTGTGGATCAACCGCGCCCAGCGGCAGCTGACCGCCGAGGCGGCGCCCGCCGCGCCGGTGGCCGCCGAGGTCGTGCTCGACGCGCCCGCCGACACCGCGTTCGACGCGACGCCGTTCGGGGACAAGTCGTTCGGTGACAAGTCGTTCGGGGACTCGCCGTTCGGGGGCGCCGCGCTGGGTGACGCCGCGTTCACCGACACCGCGTTCGCCAACGCCGGTTTCGGGGAGCAGGCGACCGGGGAGACCGCGTTGGACGCGACGGCGTTCAAGGCGCCGGAGGTCGTGGCGCCCCGCCCGCAGTCGAGCGCGCCGGCGCTGCTGTTCCAGGAGCCGACCACCGCCTGACGCGCCCCGGCGCAGGGCCTCCCGACCCCGCGCCGCGCACGCCACCCGGACCCGCGCCGGTCACCCCGTCCGCACGTCCAGGTAGTCCTTGAACTGCACGCTGACCGCGTGCCCGTCCGACGGCCAGTTCCGCACCGCGATCGTGCGCGACCCGCCGCCCGTCCCGCGGGCGACCTGGGTGACCCTGAGGGTGCCCGCCGCGTCGGCCCGAGCGGGCAGGTAGGCGTCCGCCGCGGTCAGGAACGGCAGTGAGCCGAACGGCGGCACCACCGCGCCCGGTGCGGACGCGCGGTCGCAGCCGTCGTCGAACGCGAACGCCGCGAGCACCTGGCGCACCCGGGGCGCTACGGCGGGCGCGAGGACGTCCACGCCGTTGAACTCCAGGCGGTCGTTGTCCTCGGGCTGGTCGGCCCACCACTCGCGGTTGCGCACGACCGTGACGGCGGTGTGCGCCGGGCACCTGTCGACCTGGTCGCCGATGCCCCCCGGCGGCGACACCTGGAGCCGCAGGAAGCGGTCGCTGCGCTCGAACGGCTCGAAGTGGAAGTGGTGGGTCAGCTCCCCCTCGCGCAGCAGCACCAGTTCGTAGTGCCTGCCGCCGACGACCCTCAGCGGGCCGAAGGAGCCGTCGGGCGCGGTGCGGGCGGTGTGCCGGGGCAGGCCGCGACGCGCGCCCGTCCGGCCGTCGACCTCCCACACCACCAGCAGGCCCTCCACGCCGGTGTTGCGCGGGAACCAGGTGACC
>NZ_JBHWIE010000759.1:0-1137 GCF_042732085.1 Actinosynnema sp. NPDC059797 | reverse complement strand
GGTGAGCCCGCGTCAGTAGCCGGGGCCCTTGAACTTCTTCTCGGCGACGAAGTCGCGGACCCGCGCCTCCAGGTTCAGCGCCGTGGCCGGGCGCTCGGCGTCGGCGGTCTCGGCGCTCGCGGCGAACGCGCCGTCGGCCGGGACGTCCGGGCGCGGGGCGCCGGGGCACTCCGTGCGGCTGCCCGGCAGCACGCCGTCCACCAGGTAGCGGTCGACCAGCGCGGTGACGCACTCGTTGCGGGCGTACAGGCCGTGCGTGCCCTCGTCGGACACCGACACCAGCGCGTCGTCGAGCCTGGCCGCCATGGCCGGTCCGCCGTCGTAGTGCGTCTGCGGGTCGGAGTCCGCCTGGATCACCAGGCCGACCGGGTACTTGGTCCGCTTGAGGTCGGTGACCTTGTCGGTCGGCTTGAAGCTGCGGAACGTGCACTCGGTCGGCGCGGCGCGCAGCACGCCGAACCCGTACGCGTACTCGACCCGGTAGCGCCGCATGTCGTCGTAGTAGGTGTTCAGGTCGGTCGGCCAGTCGGCCTCGCAGGTGACGGTCTGGAACACGCCCGGCACGGTCTGGGCAATGCCCAGCTCGTAGAGCGCCTTCGTCGCCCTGGCCGCGTCCGACACCAGCTCGGGCGCGACCTCCTCGCCGAGCACGTCGCGCCGGATCAGCGCCATGTCCTCGGCGAGCAGGTCCCAGATCTCGCGGTACCGGGCGTTGCCGCCGACCACCACGTCCCAGGTGCTCTGGTCGAGGTAGCCCTGCCACGGCTCGGTCGCGAACCTGGCCGACAGGTCCTCGCTGGCGGCGAAGACCTCGGCGGGCGTGGTGCCGAAGCCGTAGCGGCTGTCGCGCTCGGCGACCCAGGCGAAGAACGCGTCCACGTTGTCGCGGATGGCCCGCGACTGGGCCTTGAACTGCTCGCGCCAGATCCACTCCGGGTGCACCGAGGAGTCCAGCACGTTGCGGTCGAGCTTGCCCGGGAACAGCGTGCCGTACACCGCGCCGAGGTAGGTGCCGTAGGAGAAGCCCAGGTAGTTGATCTTCTTCTCGTCCAGCACGGCCCGGATGACGTCCATGTCGCGGGCGGGGTTGGGGGTGTTGACGGACGGGCGGCTGCCGCCCGGGGCGCGGGCGCGCGC
>NZ_JBHWIE010000758.1:0-1145 GCF_042732085.1 Actinosynnema sp. NPDC059797 | reverse complement strand
TCGCTCGACCGCCCAGCAGCTGGGCTACCGGCGCAACACCCTCTCGGTGGGCCTGCGCACCGGGCGCACGCAGACGATCGGGTTCGTGTCCGACACCGTCGCCTCCTCCCTGCTGGCCGGCAACATGATCAAGGGCGCGCTGGAGGCGGCCCACCGGCGGGGCTTCATGCTGTTCTTCGGCGAGAGCGGCGGCGACCCGGACGTGGAGAAGGCCCTGGTCGAGGCGATGCACGACCGCCGGGTCGACGGCATCGTCTTCGCGGCGATGTACACCAGGCCGGTCGCCGTGCCCGAGGGGCTGGACCACGGCCCGGCCGTCCTGCTCAACGCCCTGCCGGCGGCGTACTCGCCCCTGCCCGCGGTGCTGCCCGACGAGGTGGGCGCCGGTCGCGCCGCCGCCCGCGTCCTCGTCGACGCCGGCCACCGCGAGGGCGTCCACCTGATCGGCGCCGGTCCGGGCGTCGAGGACATCCCGCCGAACAGCATCGCCGCCGCCGAGCGCCTGGTCGGCATCCACCAGGTGTTCGACGCGGCCGGCGTCCGACCGGTGACGGCGCACCGGTGCCCCAAGTGGATGCCGGAGGACGGCTACGAGACCACCCGGGCGATCCTGCGCCACCACCGCCCGAAGGCGTTGCTGTGCCTGAACGACCGCCTGGCCTTCGGCGCCTACCAGGCGCTGGCCGAGGCCGGGCTGTCCGTGCCCGACGACGTGTCCGTGGTGTCGTTCGACGACCACCCCATCGCCTCCTGGGTGCGGCCCAGGCTCACCACCGTCGCGCTGCCGCACCACGAGCTGGGCGCGAAGGCGGTCGAGGTCCTCTTCGCCGCGGCCGAGCGGCGCGGGCGGCACCGGGGCGCTCCCGTGGTCCATCGTGTCCCCATGTCGGTCCGGCACGGCGAGTCGGTCAAGCCGGCGCCCGTGTCGTCGCGGTAGGGCGCCGGCGGTGGCCGCCGGTCGACGACGAGGCATCGACCGGCGGCCGGGCATCAGCGCGCCGCGCAGGTGGGGGACAGGCCGCCGGCGGAGCCGGTGGCCTGGAAGCCGAACTCGACGGTCCGGCCGGGTGCGACGGAGCCGTTGTAGTCGACGTTGGTGAAGGTCACCGCGCCGCTGTTGCCCGAGCGGTTGGCGCTCCACTGGT
>NZ_JBHWIE010000757.1:0-1175 GCF_042732085.1 Actinosynnema sp. NPDC059797 | reverse complement strand
GGGTCCACCGCGGTCCGGGGGACCCGCTCAGGCCGCGGCCCGCAGGGCCCACCGCTGGTTGGGCTGCCCGGTGCAGGACCACAGCACCAGTTCGGTGCCGTTGGCGGTGCCGAGGTTGTAGGCGTCCAGGCACAGGTTGGACAACGCGTTCCTGATCGTGCCGTCGGCGTTCACCTGCCACTGCTGGTTGGTGTCGCCGTGGCAGTCCCAGATCACCACCTGGGTGCCGTTGGTCGTGCCCCGCCCGTAGGCGTCCAGGCACTTGGTGCCGTAGACGACGAGCCTGCGGTTGGCGTCGAGCACCCACCTCTGGTTCGGCTGGCCGTGGCAGTCCCACAGCTGGAGGCGCGTGCCGTTGGCGGTGGCCGCGCCCGCCACGTCGAGGCAGCGGCCCGAGGGCACGCCGACGACCTGCGAGCCCTGCGCGGCGACCGGGTCCCCGATGCTCCCCGGGATGGCGCGCAGCGCGGCGTACCAGGTCGCGGCCATCTTGTCGTAACCGGTCGCGGTGGGGTGGATGCCGTCGATCAGGTCGGCCGTCGTCAACGCGGCGTGCATGTCCACCAGGTGCACGCGCTTGCCGGCGGCGGCCTTGGCCCGCACGATGCCGGGGATGGCGGCGTTGTAGGTCCGGGCGGCGGCCTCCTGCCCGGCGTTGGCCAGCGGGATGATCGTCGCGACGAGCACGTCCGCGTTCGGCGCGGTGGCGGTGATGCGGTCGACGAGCCCCGACAGGCGCGCGGGCGCGTTGGCCACGTCGCGGTTCTGGAGGATGTCGTTGGTGCCGATGTGCAGCAGCACCGTGCGCGGGTTCGTGTTCCGGAGCCAGGTGGTGACGTTCGCGTCGATCTGGTCGATGCGCCAGCCGGGGTGGCCCTGGTGGTCGTGGTCCCAGAGCGAGGCGGGGCCGTTGAACTGGGAACCGACGAAGTCCACGCGGTAGTTGCCCGCCCCGAACCGCTGCCACAGGCCGATGCGGTAGCCGCCGGGCACCTGCGTCCCCTCGGTGATGGAGTCGCCCAGCGGCATGACCCGCGTCCCGCCGTTGGACTCGGCGGCGGCGGTGCCGGCGGGCAGCAGCGCGGCGGCGGTGATCAGCGCCGCGGCGCAGGCGGCGAGTCGTCGGAGGCGTGGTCCCATGTGTTCTCCTCGGTGCGCGTTGTTCGGGCGTGACG
>NZ_JBHWIE010000756.1:0-1190 GCF_042732085.1 Actinosynnema sp. NPDC059797 | reverse complement strand
CCGCCACCACCGCCCTGGCCGCCACGGACGAGGCGGCGGGCTCGGACCTCACCGCGCTGGGCACCGAGGTCGCGGTCGAGGGCGACGAGCTGGTGGTGCGCGGCGCGAAGCGGTGGATCACCAACGCCACCCACGCGACGTGGCTGCTGGTGCTGGCCCGGCGTCGACCGGGACCGCACTTCACGAACTTCTCGTGGGTGCTGGTGCCCGCCGACGCGCCCGGCGTGACCGTGCGGCCCGCCGACACCGACCTGTTCGCGGGCGGCGGCGTCGGGCACCTGCAGTTCGACGACGTGCGGGTGCCCGCAGACCACCTGGTGGGCAGGCCGGGCCGGGGGCTGGCGGGCTTCGCGCGGCACATCGCGGTGGAGCGGCTCGCCGGCGCGTTGTGGGCGGTCGCCCTGTGCCGGCGGGCGCTCGACGCGGCCAAGCGGTCGCTGACCGCCCGCGAGGGGCTGTGGCAGCTCGACGGGGTGCGCCAGCGGTTCGCGACCTGCCTGGTCCAGGTGCACCAGTTGCGCGCTCTGGCCGACGGCTTGGCCGAGCGGATCGCCACCGACCACGACGGCACGGCGGGCGCGCTGCTGAAGGCGTCGGTGGGCCTCACCGTGGACCGGGTGCTCGCCGAGTGCGCCCACCTGCACGGCGCGGAGGGGTTCACCGCCGCCGGGCCGCACCTGCTGCGCGCCGAGGCCGGGGTCTTCGGCGTCGGTGGCGGCGTGACGGAGGTGGTGCTGGGCGGGGTCGCGGACCAGGCGGACCGGCTGCTCGCGGAGCTGGCGCGATGAGGACGGCGGGCGTGGCGGTGGCGGGTTCTGCGGTGGCGGGTTCTGCGGTGGCAGGGCCCGGGGGAGCGGACCCGGCGGGCGCCGGGTTCGTCGTGGCGGCGGGAGCCGGGGCCGTGGACGTCCGGGTGCACGAGGGCGTGTGGGTGCGCGTCGCCGACGGCCCCACCGGTCCGCCGCACCCGGCCGACGCCCGCGCGGCCGCCGGGATGCCGCCGTGGCGCGCGCGGGAGTTCCTCGCGGGCCGCGGTGTCCTGCGCGACCTGCTCGCGGCGGTCGCCCCGTGGGCCCGGGACGCCCCGCTGACCACCACCGGCAGCGGCAAGCCGGTCCTGGCGGGCGTGCCGGGGGTCGGGGTGAGCGTGTCGCACGACGGCGGCGCGGTCGCGGCGGCCGTCGCGCTGC
>NZ_JBHWIE010000755.1:0-1242 GCF_042732085.1 Actinosynnema sp. NPDC059797 | reverse complement strand
ACGGGGTGTCGGTGACGGTTACGCTCTCGGCCGGCACCGCCGCGTTCGCGCCCCACCACGGGACGGCGTCCGCGCTGGTGTCGGCCGCCGACCGGGCGCTGTACCTGGCCAAGGACCTTGGCCGCGACCGCGCGGTGGCCGGTGGGACATCGGTCGCCGAGCACCGGGAGGACGTCGCGGTGGACTACCTGGACCAGGTCGCGGACCTGGTTGACCTGCGGGTCGCGAGCCCGGGTCGCAGCCTGGCCATCGCCGAGTGGGCGCGGACCGTGGCCGAGCGCCTGGAGCGCGACGCCACCGAGGTCCGCACCGCGCGGCGCGCGGGCCGGCTGTTGGACGTGGGCATGATCGTGCTGCCGGACGACCTGCTCACCGAGTCCGGCCCGCTGACCGACCAGCAGTGGCACCTGCTGCACGAGCACCCCGACAGCGGCGCCCGCATGGTCGGCGTGCTGCCCGACCACGCCGACGTCGCCGAGGTCATCCGCCAGCACCACGAGCGCTGGGACGGCGCGGGCTACCCCAACGGCCTGCGCGGCGAGCGCATCCGCATCGAGGCCCGGGTGCTGTCGGTGTGCGACGCGTGGGCCGCGATGCGCGCCGACCGCCCGCACCGCCGCGCGCTGACCCACGAGCAGGCGGTGCGCGAGCTGCGCGTGGGCCGGGGCGCCCGGTTCGACCCGCACCTGGTGGACGTGTTCCTGGAACTGCTGGACGAGCGGGCGGTGGGCGACCTGGCCACCGGCCCCGCCGCGCCGCGCGAGGGCAGCCGCCTATCCTGACCCGGTGTCGCGCCGCGCCCTGATCACCATGACCCCGGACGAGGTGCGCGCGTTCCTGGTGGAGCAGCGCGTCGTCACGGTGGCCACGATCGGCCCGAACGGGCGACCGCACCTGGCCCCGCTGTGGTTCGCCGTCGAGGGCGACGAGCTGCTGGCCTGGACCTACCGGGCCTCGCAGAAGGCGGCGAACCTGCGCCGGCTGCCGGAGGCGACGCTGCAGCTGGAGGCGGGGGAGACCTACGACCAACTGCGCGGCGTGACCATGGAGTGCGACGTGCGCTTGGTCGAGGAGCCGGCCGAGGTCGCCCGGATCGGCGCGGCGGTGGCGCTGCGGTACTCCGGGCACAGCGGGCCGGAGCTGGACGCGTTCGTGGCGGCGCAGGCCGCCAAGCGGGTCGGGGTGCGGTTCGCGCCGACCTCGGTCGTGTCGTGGGACCACCGCAAGCTGGGCGGTGCGTAC
>NZ_JBHWIE010000754.1:0-1258 GCF_042732085.1 Actinosynnema sp. NPDC059797 | reverse complement strand
CCGTAGAACAGCTCGGTCTTGGCCAGCTCCATGGCGGTGCCGCTGACCCGGTGCAGCCGGATGGCCTCGCGGAAGTGCTCGTCGGCCCGGGAGCCGTCGGACAGCATGCCGCGGCAGCGGTGCGACAGCGCCAGCCGGGCGGCGCAGCCCGTGGCGCCGACCCATTTCTCGTAGCGGCGCAGCGCCCGGTCGCCCGCGGCGGGCCTGCCGCAGCCGACCGCGGCCTCCACCACGTGCGGCGCGGCCAGCACCTTGATGCCCGCGTGCACGCCGCCACCGCCGGGCGCCATCAGGCGCAGCCGGTCCAGCGCGTCGGCCGGGCGGTCCAGGGCGAGGTCGACGCAGGCGAACGCCCACGCGCCGAACGCGCCGGACCGGCCGAGGCCGCGCTGGGCGATCTGCTCGGCGGCGGCGTCGATGCGGTGCACGGCGGTCTCGGTGTCGCCGCGCAGGGCGGCGAGCAGCGCGAGGATCGTCAGGTGGTCCACCACGGCGTTGTGCTGGCCCATGGAGGTGGCCGCGTGCACGCCCTCGTAGGCCGCCGACAGCGCGATCGAGTGCTGGTCGAGCAGCAGCGCCGACAGCGCCCGGTAGACCAGCGCCCACGGCACGAGCCCGGTCAGGCCGTGCTCGTGCGCGGCGGTGACCGCGCTGGTCGCCAGCTCGTGCGCCTTGGTGGCGTCGCCGAGGGTGTAGGCGGCCTGGCCGCCCCAGATCTTGGCCTGCGGGTGCGGCAGGCGCTCGGCCAGCTCCACCACCGAGCGCAGGGCGGGCAGGGCCTCCTGGTGGCGGCCGGCGAACGTGGCGGCCATGCCGGTGAGGTGGTCGAGGGTGACGCGCGTGTCGTCCGGCTCGTCGGGCAGGCGGAGGCGGTTGGCGAACGCGGCCGTCTCGGCGTACCGGCGGTGGTCGCTGGCGATGCTGGCCGCCTCGCCGGCGAAGCCCAGCGCGGTGATGGCGAGCGCGCGGTGCGTGCCGACCAGCTCGCCGGCCGCGTGCAGCAGGCGGCGGGCGGCCACGTCCGGCAGGCCGTGGCCCAGGTCGAGGCCGCCGCGCAGCAGTTCGGCGCGGGCGCGCAGGTCGGCGGCGTCGGTGAGGCGGACGGCGGTGCGCAGCGCGGCGCGGGCCCGGCGGGGCGCGCCGTGCGCCCAGTGGTCGGTGGCGGCGGCGACCAGGTGGCGGGCCCGCGCGTCGGGCGCGCCGGCCAGGGCGGCGGCGCGGTCATGGTCGCGGGCGGCGGCCGGGTAGTCGCCGCAGC
>NZ_JBHWIE010000753.1:0-1258 GCF_042732085.1 Actinosynnema sp. NPDC059797 | reverse complement strand
GGCCTACACCTCGGGCAACCACGTGGTCCTCGGGCAGGGCGGTGCCGACCCGCACACCCTGGCGCACGAGCTGACGCACGTCATCCAGCAGCGCTCCGGCCCGGTCGCCGGCACCGACCGCGGCGACGGCCTCGCGATCTCCGACCCGGACGACCGCTTCGAACGCGCCGCCGAGGCCAACGCGACCCGCGCCATGAGCGGCCCGGCGCCGGCGGAGCCCACCCCGTCCCGACCGCCCGCGCCCGCACGGGACGGCGTCGCCCTCCAACGGGCCGAGGTCTCCGGCGTGCGCCACGACGGCAAGACGGCCACCGAGATCGGCGACGACGTGCACGCGTACCTCCAGCAGCAGTTCCTCGGCGCCCACCGGCTGAGCGACCTCTACGAGCTGAGCATCGAGGTGCCGGTCGGGAACGGGCGCGCGGACCTCGTCGCCATCAAGAGCGAGATCGACGGCAACGGCGAGGGCGACCTGTACATCTACGTGGGGGAGATCAAGTCCGCGAGCAACCAGTTCTACGCGGGCGGGGCGGCCCAGAACCAGCTCGCCAACTACATCAACAGCTTTCGGCAGGAATTCCGGAACGATTTCGCGCGGGCCTACCGGAATGCCTTCGGACGGGACTTCCCGATAGCGGAGACGAACGTGGACGTGCACGTTGGTCGACTCACTTTTTGGAAGGCAACGGCCTCTACCGCTACAGCGGGCGCTCCACCGCCCAGGGCCAGGTGAGGGCGGGTGACCGCATCGAGGACGAAGGTCTCCACCCGCTCCCGCTGTGAGGTGCCGCCCGGAACGGACGTGCCCCGCGGGGGCCGGGTCCACGACCCACGGGGCACGTCCGAGCGCTAAGATCCGAACCGAGGGCGGTAGCCGAACACGATTGGGTGAACCTTCGCCGAAAATGTACGGAAACAGCGTTCCCGTTACTCGGTAGAACATGAAGGAACCGCGAGCGACCACCCCCGGCGGCCGTCAGCAGGGCCCGCCCGCACCAGCCGCCGACGCCGGCTGTCGGCACCGGCTGTCGGCACCGGCTGACGGAAGCGGCCAAAGCCGACCGGCGGTGCCGCCTGCCGACACGGGTTGGCGCCGACCGGCAGCACGGCCTGTCGGCACCGGGCGACCGCCGACCGCCGGCACTGACGGTCGGCGCCGCTCGACGCCAACCGTCACCCCGGCTGCCAGCGCCGCGTTGCACCGGCTGCCGGCACCGCACGGCACCCGCAGGCACGCCCGCAGCCCGTGTCAGTGCCC
>NZ_JBHWIE010000752.1:0-1258 GCF_042732085.1 Actinosynnema sp. NPDC059797 | reverse complement strand
CTGGTGGTCGCCCGCGCCGGGCAGGGCGAGCGGGTGGTCGTCGACCCGGCGGAGCTGGACCCGTCCGGGCGCACGACGTTGGACATGTGGCGCCCGTCGTGGTCGGGCGGGTTGCTGGCGTACCAGGTCTCCTCCCGCGGCAGCGAGGACCCGGTGCTGCACGTGGTGGACGTGGCCGACGGGCGCCCGGTCTGCCCGCCCGTGCGCCCGGGGCGCGCCACCGCGGTGGCCTGGCTGCCCCGGGACGCCGGCTTCTACTACGCGACCTGCCCCGCCGACGACGACCGGCAGGTGCGGCTGCGCCTGCCCGGTTCGGGCGAGGACGTGGCGGTGTTCACCACCGACGCCCGGCAGCTCTCGGTGTCCACCAGCGCGGACGGGCGTCGGCTGGCGGTCGGCAGCGCGCCGGGGGTGCAGTGCGGCAACCGGGTCCACCTGGCCGACCTGACCGCCGCCACCACCCGCTCACCGGGGTTCCGGCTGGTCCACGACGGCACGGCCACTGGCGTGCAGGCGCTGGTCAGGTTCGGACCGCGCGGCCTGCTGTACGGGATCATCACCGACCGGGCCTCCGGCGGGAGGGTCTGCCTCGTCGACCCGGCCCGCCCGCACACCTCGGCGTGGGCGCCGCTGATCACCCTCGGCGAGGGCGAGGTGCTCTCCGGGTGCGCCGCCCTGGTCGAACCCGCGACCGGGGGCGTCGAGGCGGTGCGCTTCCTGGTCAGCTCCGTGCGGCGCGGCGTGGCCCGCCTGTCGCTGCACGACGGCGAGGGCCGACTGCTGACCGGGGTCGACACGCCCGGCACGGACCACGGCACGATCACGAGGCTCACCGCGCCGCCCGGTGACGCGGACGAGGCGTGGTTCACCTACACGGACTTCGTCACCCCGCCGACGGTCCACCGCTTCAGCCTGCGCGACCGGCGGTGCCGGGCCGACACCCCGCCCGGCGTCCCATCCGACACCTCACCCGGCGCCCCGCCCGCGGACCCGCCGCGCCACGAGCGACCGCGGGTGGTGGTGCGGCAGGTGACCTACCCGTCCCAGGACGGCACCGACGTGCCGCTGTTCCTCATCGCCCCCGCCGACCGGGACCCGGGACCGCGCCCGACCCTGCTGACCGCCTACGGCGGCTTCGGCGCCACCGCCGCGCCCGCCTACTCCCCCACCATCCTGGCCTGGGTCGCCGCCGGCGGCGTCTACGCGATCGCCGGCGTGCGCGGCGGCGGGGAGCTGGGCGCGGCCTGGCACGCGGCGG
>NZ_JBHWIE010000751.1:0-1265 GCF_042732085.1 Actinosynnema sp. NPDC059797 | reverse complement strand
CGCGCGGCGCTGCTGGACTTCGACGAGGCCTTCGTGGTGTGGCGGGCCAGGCTCGCCGGGCTCGCCGAGCTCTTCCTGGGCGGGCGGCGTGGCACCGGCGGGTCCGACGGCCCCTCCTACCTGTGGCGCGCCGCGGGGAGGCGGCTGTTCCCCGACGTGTGGGGCGCGGCCTGACGCCGGGCGGGCCGTCGGCTCAGTCGTCGGACCGGAACGGGCAGCGCCAGTCCGGTCCGACGGCCCGGCCGGAGTACTGCCCGGCCTCCGAGGCCGTGCCGTGCTCGCTCAGCATGGGGTTGATCCCGCCCTGCAACGCGATCTCCAGCGCGCGGATGCGCCGCTGGAAACCCGCGTAGGCCCCGGTCTGCCTGAGCCTGCGGAACTGCCGGTGCGAGTTGAACACCAGGGCCGGGTAGGCGAAGCGGCGGGAGATCCGCGACGCGCCGGGGTGCAGGCCCGCGACGAAGAACGGGTGCCCGGCGACGCTGAAGCCGAAGTGCGGCGAGTCCGGGTCCGAGGACACGTCGTCCGCCCAGGAGAACTCGCGCGCGTCGACCCGCCGCAGGGCGGTCAGCCGGTCCCACAGGTCCCGCTCGAACGCCTCCTCCGAACCGCGCCCCGGCGCGCGGAACACCGCGCAGAACGCGGCCAGGGCCGTCCGCTCCACGGGGATGCCCGCGACGAAGTCGACCAGGTCGGCGTGCAGCCGCTCGTCGTCGGCCGCCGACGCCAGGTCCCGGTACACCCGCAGGGTCAGGGTGCCGCGGCGCAGCGCCGACCTGGCTGCCAGGCAGGTGAAACCGGGGCCGCGCACCCAGGCGGCGAACTGCCGCCCGATGTCGTCAGCCGGCTCTTCGGCCCGCACGGCCCACTCCCGGCTCGGGGCGCGCGGGGCGGATGGCGTCGAACTCCACGTCGAGCGCACGGGGCCCGCGGAGGGTGACGTTCGGCTTGTACTCCACGGTGTCGCGGGCCAGCCGCGGCCCCAGGACGCGGTCCGCGAACAGCTCGAACGCGATCGCGGCCTCCAACCGGGCCAGTCCCGCGCCCAGGCAGAAGTGCGGGCCCGCGGCGAACGCGAGGGACGGCGTGGACCGGTCCCGGTGGAGGTCGAACCGGTCCGGGTCGGGGTATGCCGCCGGGTCCCGGTTGGCCGCGGCGAGGAGCACCAGCACCAGGTCGCCGGTCCGGACCGGGGCGCCGCCGACCGACAGCGGCGCGGTCGCGACCCGGGTGACCAGCTGCACCGGCGCGTCGTGCCGCAGCAC
>NZ_JBHWIE010000750.1:0-1284 GCF_042732085.1 Actinosynnema sp. NPDC059797 | reverse complement strand
TGCTTGAGGTGGGTCTCCACGGTGTAGCGGGACACGTACAGCCGCTTGGCGACCTCCGCGTTGGCCAGGCCCTCGGCCACGTGCCGGACCACCACGAGTTCGGTCCTGGTGAGCGAGTCCCAGCCCGTGGTGGCGGGACGGCGCCGGTCGCGCGGGCCCCGGCGCACCCCGTGCTCGCGCATGACCGCGTGGATCCGCCGGGTCTCCCCCACCGCGCCGCGCTCGTCCAGGGCGTCGAGCGCCTGCCGGAACAGCGGGCGCGCCTCCTCCACCTCCCCGGCCGCGGCGAGCGCGGCGCCGGCCTGCGCACGGGCCAGGGCGCGTTCCACCGGGCGGGGCGAGTCCCGGTAGGCCTCCACCGCCTGGAGCGAGTACCGGGGCCCGCCCTGGACCAGGCCCCGGCAGCGCAACGCGGCCCCGGTGGCGGACGCGGTGCCGAACCGCCGGGCCGCGGCCTCGGTCTCCTCGGTGACCCGGTACGCCAGGTCGACGTCGCGCACCGCCAGCGCCAGCCGGACGACGTCGGGCGGCGCCATCCAGTTGGTGTGCAGGAAGCGCAGTTCGGGCAGCAGGTCCCAGGCGCGGGCCGCGGTCGCGGCGGCCTCGGTGGTCCGGCCCCGCGCCTCCAGCAGCAGCGCCTCCACCCACAGCACCCAGTCGGCGCCCAGCACCACGCCGCAGTCCCGCAGTTCGGCCCGCGCCTGGTCGACCAGTTCGGCGGCGGCGCCCGGCTCACCCCTGGCGATGGCGACCCTGGCCAGGATCGCGAGCACGTGGAGGTTCCAGCGGGTGGCGGTGTCGCGCGCCAGCGCCAGGCACGCCCCGGCCCCGGCGGCGGCGTCGTCCCAGGAACCCGCGTGCAGGTCGGCGATCGCCAGGTTGGCCTGGTAGTACGGCAGCACGCCGGCGTTGCCCGTGCGGGAGGCGTCGGCCAGGCCCCGGTGGTGGGTGGCCCGCGCGTCGGCGAGCCGGTCGGCGTCCACCTGGGCCACGCCGAGGCACAGGTCGGCGATCAGGAAGCCGTCGAACGACGTGGTCGCCGGTGCGGCCCTCGCGGTGCTCTCCCGGCCCAGCGCCAGTGCCCGGTCGACCGCGCCGGCGGCGCTGGCGCCGAGGGTGAGCGTCATCAGCGCGGTCGCCTCGGCCACCGGTTTCCCGCTCCGCCGCGCGGCGTCGAGCGACCGGTGCGCCTGGGCCACGGCGTCGGCGACCTGCCCGGTCATCAGCTGGAGGAAGGCCCTCGGTCCCAGGGTGATGTCGCGGTCCCGGGGGTCGGCGCACTGC
>NZ_JBHWIE010000749.1:0-1297 GCF_042732085.1 Actinosynnema sp. NPDC059797 | reverse complement strand
GTCGACCTGCCCGGCACCGCGACCGTGGACGAGATCGTCGCGCGGCTCAAGGAGCTGCACGCCGCCTACCGCGAGGACTACCGCGCCTACTACGAGCGGCACGCCACCCCGGATTCCCCCGCTGCGCGGTGCGGACCCGGCCATCGTGCTCGTGCCCGGTGTCGGCATGTTCTCGTTCGGCCGCGACAAGCAGACCGCGCGGGTGGCGGGCGAGTTCTACGTCAACGCGATCAACGTGATGCGCGGCGCGGAGTCGGTGTCGATCTACCGGCCGATCCCGGAGGCGGAGAAGTTCCGCATCGAGTACTGGGCGCTGGAGGAGGCCAAGCTCCGGCGGAGGCCCGCGCCGAAGCCGCTGGCCACGCGCGTGGCGCTGGTGACCGGCGCGGCGTCGGGCATCGGGAAGGCCATCGCCGAGCGGCTGGCCGCCGAGGGCGCGTGCGTCGTGGTCGCCGACCTGGACGGGGAGAAGGCCGCGTCGGTCGCCTCCGGGATCGGCAACGCGGACGTCGCGATCGGCGTGGCCGCGGACGTGTCGGACGAGGCCGCCGTGGAGCGGGCGTTCGCCGAGGCCGTGCTCGCCTTCGGCGGCGTCGACCTGGTGGTGAACAACGCCGGCCTGTCGATCTCCAAGCCGCTGCTGGAGACGACCGCGCGTGACTGGGACCTCCAGCACGACGTGATGGCCCGCGGGTCCTTCCTGGTGTCGCGGGCCGCGGCGAAGGCGATGATCGAGCAGGGCATGGGCGGCGACATCGTCTACATCTCGTCGAAGAACGGCGTGTTCGCCGGGCCGAACAACATCGCCTACGGCGCCACCAAGGCCGACCAGGCGCACCAGGTGCGGCTGCTGGCCGCCGAACTGGGCCCGCACGGCATCCGCGTCAACGGCGTCAACCCCGACGGCGTGGTGCGCGGCTCGGGCATCTTCGCCGGCGGCTGGGGCGCCCAGCGCGCCGCCGTCTACGGCGTCAAGGAGGAGGAACTGGGCGCCTACTACGCCAAACGCACCCTGCTCGGCCGCGAGGTGCTGCCCGAGCACGTCGCCGCCGCGGTGTTCGCGCTCACCGGCGGCGACCTGTCCCAGACCACGGGGCTGCACGTCCCGGTCGACTCCGGCGTCGCAGCCGCCTTCCTGCGCTGATGAGCGGGGGGCTGATGGGCGGGGGAGCGGTCCGGGTCGCGGCGGTCGACCTCGGCGCGTCCAGCGGACGCGTCATGGCCTTCGACATCGCGCCCGACCGGGTGAACTTCACCGAGGCGCACCGGTTCCCCAACGGCCCGGTGCGACTCGGCG
>NZ_JBHWIE010000748.1:0-1314 GCF_042732085.1 Actinosynnema sp. NPDC059797 | reverse complement strand
TGTGTATAAGAGACAGGACCTGGAGCGGTCGGGGTTCTTCGTCTGCGTCGAGGACCTGGAGGACGAGCTGGTCCGCGCCGCCGGGCCCGCGCTGGCGACCGAACTCCTCGCCGCGCACGGGGACCTCGACGCCTTCCGCAGGATGGGGCGGCAACCCGCGTGGCGCGGCCGGGACGAGGCGGCGCGGCTGCGGCGCTTCCTCGACGCCGGTTCGGGGCGCAAGCTCCGCTACGCTCGCCTGGTCACCGGGGCCCTCCCCCTCGACCGGGCGCCACGGCCGCTCACGGCCCTGCTCGCCGCCTTTTGACACCGACAGGAGACGGAGTGCCCGAGACGACGGTGGCCGACGCGGCGGTGGCCGAGGTGATGGCCGAGCTGGCCGCGCTCGACGACCCGAAGGCCCGCGCGGTGAACGAGAGGCACGGCGACGACCACGGCGTGAACCTCGGCAGGCTGCGCGCGCTCGCGAAGCGGTTGAAGACGCAGCAGGAACTCGCGCGCCGGCTGTGGGAGACCGACGACACCGCGGCGAGGCTGCTGGCGATCCTGGTCTGCCGCCCGAAGGCGTTCGAACGCGACGAGCTGGACGCCATGCTGCGCGAGGCCCGCGCGCCCAAGGTGCACGACTGGCTCGTGAACTACGTGGTGAAGAAGAGCCCGCACGCCGAGGAGCTGCGCCTGGCGTGGACCGCCGACCCGGACCCGGTGGTGGCGAGCGCCGGCTGGGCGCTGACCACCGAGCGCGTGGGCAGGAAGCCCGAGGGCCTGGACCTCGCGGGGCTGCTCGACGTCATCGAGGCGGGCATGGCGGACGCGCCGGACCGCCTCCAGTGGGCGATGAACCACTGCCTGGCCCAGATCGGGATCGAGCACCCCGGGCACCGCGCCCGCGCGATCGACATCGGCGAGCGCCTGGAGGTGCTCAAGGACTACCCGACTCCCCCGAACTGCACCTCGCCGTTCGCGCCCACCTGGATCGCCGAGATGGTGCGCCGCAAGCAGGACGGCTGAGCACCCGCGGCCGGGCCGCCACGCCCCGGAGAACGCGGCGGCCCGGTCGAGGTCCGCTCACACCGTGATGACGACCTTGGCGCGCGCGTGCTCGTCCTCGACGTACCGGATGGCGTCGGGGACCCGGTCGAGCGCGTAGGTCCGGTCGATGACCGGCGCCGGCGCACCGGCCTCGGCGAGTTCCCGCAGCGCGGCCAGGTTCTCCGCGCTCGGCCTCGCCTCCAGCACGAGGATCCGGTGCCGGCGGACCAGGGCAGCCGCCAGCTTCCCCCGGAGGATCAGGCCCATCGGGCCGAAGAAGCT
>NZ_JBHWIE010000747.1:0-1314 GCF_042732085.1 Actinosynnema sp. NPDC059797 | reverse complement strand
TGGTTGTAGGCGGTGTTCTGCCAGGCGATGGCGACCCGGTACTGGGTGTCGTGCACCAGGGTGGTGATGCGGCGATCGGTCTGGTGCGGGGTGGAGTAGATGCGCAGGGCGCGGTTGTCGGTGGTGGGCCAGACGACTTCCTCGCGCCAGTCGCCGAGGATGTCGCCGGACAGGCTCGGGGTGGCCTTGGTGCCGTTGTTGGAGTGGACCCCGGAGGCGGTGAGCAGGCGGGTGTCGCCGCTCGTGCCGTACTTGTCGATGCGGGTCTGGTCCAGCAGCTCACGGGTGGGGTCGCCGTCCCACCAGATCAGGAAGTTCGCCGAGGAGGGCTTGCGGCCGATCGCCTGTCCCCTGGTGTTGCGCAGGCTGCCGTCCGCGCTGGACCACGATTCCGCGCCCGGGCTGCCCGCGTAGATGTCGCCCGACACGCCACGGCCGTTGTCACTGCCGCTCGCCGTGGTCCACAACCGCTGCCCCGTGCGGGCGTCGGCGAACCACGAACCCGGCTTCGAGGAGTCCTCCGAGACCTTGAAGTACTCCAACCCCGGACGGGAAGGGTCCAGGTCACCCAGGTGGGCGGCATCGCCGTGGCCCAGACCCGTGGTCCACAGGCCCCGGCCGTTGTCGTCGATGGTGGCCGCGCCGTAGACGATCTCGTCCCGGCCGTCCTGGTCGACATCGCCGATGGTCAACGAGTGGTTGCCCTGGCCCGCGTACCCGGAGTTGCCCGAGGCGTTGGAGTCGAACGTCCACCGCTTGACCAACTGGCCGTTGCGGAAGTCCCAGGCGGCGATGACGGCGCGGGTGTAGTAGCCGCGTGCCATGATCAACGACGGTCGGGCGCCGTCCAGATACGCCGTACCGGCCAGGAACCGGTCCACCCGGTTGCCGTAACTGTCACCCCACGAGGCCACGTTGCCCCGAGGCGGGTCGTAGTTCACCGTCGACACCGCCGCACCGGTCTGACCGTTGAACATGGTCAGGAACTCCGGACCCGACAGCACGTAACCCGACGAGTTGCGGTAGTCGGCGCTCGCGTTGCCGATCACCGTGCCCCGACCGTCACGCGTGCCGTCGGCGGTCTTCATCGCCACCTCGGCCCGACCGTCACCGTCGTAGTCGTAGACCTGGAACTGCGTGTAATGCGCACCCGCCCGGATGTTGCGACCCAGATCGATCCGCCACAACCGCGTGCCGTCCAACCGGTAGGCGTCGACGAACACGTTGCCGGTCACACCGGACTGGCTGTTGTCCTTGGCGTTGTCCGGGTCCCACTTGAGCACGAACTCGTAGTCACCGTCGCCGTCCAGGCTG
>NZ_JBHWIE010000746.1:0-1318 GCF_042732085.1 Actinosynnema sp. NPDC059797 | reverse complement strand
AGGCTGTGGAGTTGTCGACGAGCGCGCCGAACCCACCGGGAAATGGGCGGCGCCGAGCAGTGACGGAAGGAGTCGAACCCTCGGGCGACGGTTTCGGGGCCGTTCCGCTTCCCGAAGCACGCCACCGGGAATAATTCTTTCCGGTGGGTGAAAAGGAGAAGCCACCCGGATCGGTTCCCCGATGGGCGGCTCCCTGCTCACGTGACCCGGCACGGGTCAGGGCGGGGAGTCCGCGCAGTTCAGCGGCGTCGTTCGCCAGCTGGGCACGACGGTGCGCCGGGTGGCCGACGGGCGCAGGGCGTCGATCGCGGCGCGCCGGCGCGATCGCTGCGCCTCCCGCTTCCCCATGCCCGTCATGACTCCGACCCTCCATCTCGTGGTGTGGGGAAAGTATGCACCTCCGACGCGGAGCGCCGCAATTTCTTTTCGCCCCGCTTTTCGCGGCGCGGCCAATCCGACGCGCGATGACGGCGGAACGCGGCCACGGCGACCGGTGCCGGCGCGGGTGCGCCGACCGCGTGCTCGGCGCACCGGCGAGACGCCACACCCGAACCGGTGGTGAAATGGTCCTGGACCGCGTGCCAGACCACGCGAGGTGGACCAGGGCTTCCGGGAGGGGCGAATGGGG
The DNA here is from genome assembly GCF_042732085.1 of Actinosynnema sp. NPDC059797. Taxonomy (NCBI): domain Bacteria; kingdom Bacillati; phylum Actinomycetota; class Actinomycetes; order Pseudonocardiales; family Pseudonocardiaceae; genus Actinosynnema; species Actinosynnema sp. NPDC059797. The sequence continues at coordinate 690 of NZ_JBHWIE010000746.1, read as the reverse complement.
GACGACCGACCGGACCGGGGGTTGCTGGGCCGACTGGGCGGCGGGGTGGCGGACGCGATGCTCGCCCTGGGCAGCCCGGTGACCTACGCGCCGGGTGACGTGGTGTTCCGGGAAGGCGACGCGGACGGGCACGTGGTGCTGCTGCTGCGCGGCGCGGTGAAGGTCCGGGCGATCGACCAGGCGGGCGACCCGGCGCTGCTGGCGGTGAAGTCCGCGGGTGACCTGGTGGGCGAGATGTCGGCGCTGGACGGCAAGCCGCGGTCCGCCACCGTGATCGCCTGCGGCGAGGTCGGCGCCCGGCTGATCCGGCAGTTCGAGTTCCGGATGTTCCTCGTCGACCACGTGGAGGTCCTGGTCGAGCTGTTCCGGGACGCCGCCGACCAGGTCCGCTGGGCCAACCGGCTGCGGCAGGCCGTGCCGCGCCACGCCGAGCCCCGCATCGCCCTGGTGCTGGTGCACCTCGTGCAGCGCCACGGCCGCTCCGCCCCGGGCGGCGGGTGGGGGCTGGACCTGCCCCTGACCAACGTCGAGCTGGCCTCGATCGCCGGGATGAAGCCACGCACCGCGGAGAAGGCGTTCGGCGGGTTGCGCGACGCCGGGGTCCTGGTGACCGGCACCCGCCGCGTCGTCCACGTCCCCGACCTCGACCGCCTGAAGAGGATCGCCGCGGGCCACCGCTGACGCCTCGGC
>NZ_JBHWIE010000745.1:0-1329 GCF_042732085.1 Actinosynnema sp. NPDC059797 | reverse complement strand
AGCCAGGTCTTGCCGATGCCCCCGGCCCCGCTCAGGGCGAGGACCGGCGTGGTGCCGCCCCGCCCCGCCGCCGCGTCGAGGGCGGCGGTCAGGCGCTCCAGCTCGGCGGCGCGACCGACGAAGCGCGCGGGCACGGGCGGTAGCTGGCGCGGTGGCGGCTGCTCGCGCGAAGCCTGGTGGAAGTGCACGTCGCCGCCGATCGAGCCGGCCTGCACCACCGGTCCGGCGACCACGCCGCCGACCTCGTTCCGCCCCGCCGGCGGCTCCCCGCCGGCTAACCCCGAACCGTCTTCACCCGTCGCCACCGCACCATGAGACCGGAGCGACCCGACCCGGGCCAAACCGCCCCCGCGCCCGGGACGGCCGCGACCGGGTTCGACGCCCGTCGAATTCGGCGCGGTGCGCCACGCCTCGCACGGCGGCCGGAGGTCAATGCCCAGGCCGTGATCACTCTCAGCACCCGAACGGGTGGATTTGGTTACCCTCCGTCTTGACTATGGACGGCGCGTGACTACGGTTGGCGCGGTGTTGACCGAAGACGTCCGGGCGGAGCGCGCGTGGTGAGCCGAGTGCGGTCGCTGCTGGAGCAGTACCGCAGGCGGGGCGCGAAGTCGTTACTGGACCGGGCGCGGGGCACCGTCGCGGAGCTGCTGGAACCCCGGCGCCCGCGCCACCGCCTGATCGTGCCCCAGTCCCCGGCGCCCCAGTCCCCGGCACCCCGCCCGCCGGCGCCCCGGCAGGCGGAGACCCCGCCCGCCGGTCCCGCCCCCCGTGACGACGTGCTGGCCGGCGTCTGCGCCGGCATCGCGTTGCGCGACCTGAACCTGCTGGACTCCCTGCTGGCCGAACTGGAGCGCATGGAGTCCGAAGAGCAGGACCCCGACGCCCTCGACCGGCTCTACCGGCTCGACCACCTCGCCACCCGGCTGCGCCGCAACGCCGAGAACCTGCGCGTGCTCGCCGGCGAGGACGCGGGCGCCGCCGCCGAGGACACCTCCTCGCTGGTCGACGTCATCCGCGCCGCGATCTCGGCGATCGAGCGCTACCAGCGGGTGGACGTCGGTCGCGTGGTGCCGCTCGCCGTGGTCGGCTTCGCGGCCGACGACGTCAGCCGGCTGCTCACCGAGCTGCTGGACAACGCCACCGCCCAGTCCCCGCCCAGCTCGCCGGTGACGGTGAGCGCCCACGTCACCGAGAACGGCAGCATCCTGCTGCGCGTGGAGGACATGGGCATCGGCCTGCCGCCGGAGCGGATGGCCGAGCTGAACGAGCGGCTGTCCACCGCGCCCGCGCTGGACGAGGCGGTCATCGAGCACATGGGCCTGGCCG
>NZ_JBHWIE010000744.1:0-1329 GCF_042732085.1 Actinosynnema sp. NPDC059797 | reverse complement strand
GACCTTGGTCAGCACGGCGCCGACGTCCACGCCGACGGCCTCGCGCACCCCGTCACCGCCGACGGTCTCGCGCACCCGGTCACCGGCCATGGGAGGAGCGCCCGTTCGGCGGTGGCGGCTCCTGGCCGCCGACGAAGGGGACCTTGGAGACGACCCAGCCCGCGATGGCCTGGAGCCGGTTCTGCTCTTCACCCGTCCCGCCCACCGCGCCGCGGCCCTCGACCAGGATCGCCGCCTCGTCGTGGAGCACCCGGCGGGCCTCGATCGCCACCTCGAGGTGGTCGAGGAAGGCGTGCACGTCCGGCGAGGACCGCTGCGCCTTCGCGTGCTCCCGGACCAGCTCCCGGGCGAACAGCGCGACGAGCTGCTCGTACTTGACCACGCGGCGACCCGCCAGCACGGCGGCCACCTCGGTCACCAGCCACTCGACGTCCTGCCAGGACGAGAGCCTGCCGGCGATGTCGCGGAACGGGGCCTGCCCCTGCCACCCCTGGAGCTGGTCGGCGCACCGCTCGGCGAAGCGCCGGTCCGGCGCGGGCTCGGCGCGGGGCCGCTCCTCGTGGGCGACGGGTTCCCGGCGGGCGGCGGGTTGCTGCCGGGACCAGGGCTGGGCGTGCGCGGCCGCCGGCTCGGACGCCTTCCGCCGCACCGCGACCCACTGCTGGACGCGGGGCAGGTCCGCCAGCTCCGGCACCCGCTCCACCAAGGCCCGCAGCGCGATGCCCACCTGCCGCTCGTCGTGGCCGTCGCGCACCCGCAGGTCCGCGAGCAGGCCGTCGACGACGGCCGACAGCACCCGCGGGCCGACCTCCGCCCACCCCGGCCCGGCCAGCACCGCCGCGACCACGCGGTGCCGCCGGGCGGCGGGAGCGGTCCGCAGCACCTGGAGGAACGCCGCCACGTAGTCCTCGCTCGGCTCCTGCCGCAGCACGGCGGCCGGCGGGCGCTCTGGCTGGTCGCCGAGGCGGTAGCACAGCGCGTCCACCACGCCCTGCAGGGGCAGCGGCAGCCGGGCCCGCTTCAGCTCCGCGGCCCACTCCGTCCCGCGCCCGACCGGCATCGCCGCGAGCACGTCGTCCTGGAGCCAGTCGAGCGCACCGGCGAGCAGCAGCGGCACGTGCTCGGGCCAGGTCCGCCGGCAGGCGGCGAGCACGTGCGCCGCCGCGCCGGGCGACAGCCGCTCCAGCTCGGCGACGTCACCCGCCCGCGCGGGCGGTCCGCCGCGCAGCGCCACGCGCAGGAACGCCGTCTCGGGAGCCTCCAGGTCCAGGCCCTCGGCCACCGCGGCGGCCTCCTCGGGGGACTGGCGGAGCAGCGCGTCGAGCCGCG
>NZ_JBHWIE010000743.1:0-1333 GCF_042732085.1 Actinosynnema sp. NPDC059797 | reverse complement strand
GACGCCTACCTGGCCGGCGCGCTGGCCGTGGTCGTGCTGGTGGTCTCCCAGGCGCCCGCGTTCGCGGTCGTCGCGCCCGGCCTGCTGGTGCTCGCCGCGGTCGCGGTGGAACGCCGGTGACGCCGCGCGTGGTGCTCGCCGGCGCCTCCGGCTACGGGCGGCTGTACCTGCGCGAGATCGCCGCCCTGGAGGCCGCCGGGCGGCTGGAGCTGGCGGGCGTGTGCGAGGTCGCGCCCCTGGACGCCGAGGCCCGGCGGCTCGTCGGCGACCGGCCCGTGTCCGCCGACCTGGGCGACCTGCTGCCCCTCCCCGGCGCCGGACCCGTCGTCGGCATCGTCTCCACACCCATCCACACCCACGTCGACCTGGCCCACCGGGTGCTGGCCTCGGGCGCGCACCTGCTGCTGGAGAAACCGCCGACGCCCACCCTGGCGGACTGGCGCGACCTGCTGCGGCGCTCGGAGGGCCGGGTCGTGCAGGTCGGCTTCCAGAGCCTGGGCTCGCACGCGCTGCGCCGCCTGACCCACCTGGCGCGCTCCGGCGAGCTGGGCGCGATCCGGGGCATCGGCGTGCGCGGCACCTGGTCGCGCGAGGACTCCTACTACACCCGCGCGCCCTGGGCCGGCCGCCGCACCCTCGACGGCGCGCCCGTGGTGGACGGCGCCCTGACCAACCCGTTCGCCCACGGCATCGCCACCGCGCTCGCCCTGGACGGCAGCACCGGCGTGGACGACGTGGCCGACATCGAGCTGGAGCTGCTGCGCGCCCGCGACATCGAGGCCGACGACACCTCGTGCCTGCGGCTGCGCACCCGCCGCGGCACGCCCGTGCTGGTCGCGGTGACCCTGTGCGCCGAGGTCGCCCGGGAACCGGTGCTCGTCGTCCACGGCACCCGCGAACGCGTCGAACTGCACTACACGCGGCACGCCCTCGTCGTCGACGGCGTCGAGGAGCGGTTCGGGCACGACACCCCGCTGGGCAACCTGCTCGACCACCTCGCCGACCCCGCCGTGCCGCTGATCGCGCCGCTGGCCGACACCGGCGCGTTCATGCGCGTGCTGGAAGCCGTCCGCACCGCCCCCGACCCGGTCCCCATCGACCCGTCGTGGCTGCGCCGCAACGGCAACCGGGTCGACGTCGACGGCGTCGACCACGCCGTCACCCGGGCCGCCGAGGGCCTGCGCACCTTCGGCGAGCTGGAGGTGCCGTGGTCGCCGCTGGGCGCCGCCGCCCGCCACGGCTGGGACGCCGAACGGCTGCCCCTGGTCGTGCCCAGGCCCGCCCTGCACCCGGTGCGGACCCTCGGCGGGGTCGTGGTCACCGGCGAGCACCC
>NZ_JBHWIE010000742.1:0-1336 GCF_042732085.1 Actinosynnema sp. NPDC059797 | reverse complement strand
CCTACTCGTCCGTGCGGATCAACACGAATTGCGCCTGGCGCTACGAGTACTACCTGCTCGACGCGGTGAACTACGACCTCACCGGCACGTACGCGTGCAGCATCCCGTCCGGCTACACGTACACGGCCTCGCGGCTGGGCAGCAACTGCTCCACCTCGGGCTCCAGCTACGAGTACCGGCTCGCCAGGGTCTGACCCACCGCCGCCGGGACCACCGGCTGATCACCGAATGCCATCGAAGTCGTCCCGGCACTTCCGGTTCGTCCGGTTCCCGGGGGAAGATGCGCTCCCCCCGCCGCGACGACGCGAGAGACCCAGGTGATCGCCATGGATTCCGCCCTGACGACGGTGGGCCTCCCCGTCGCGCTCGCCGTGGTCATGTTCGGGCTCGGGCTGTCGCTGACGGTCGGCGACTTCACCCGGACGGCGCGGGAGCCGCGGGCCGTGGCGGTCGCGTTGGCCACGCAACTGGTGCTGCTGCCGGCGGTGTGCTTCGCGCTGGTGGTGGCGCTGGGGCTGGACCCGGTGCTCGCGGTCGGCATGATGCTGCTCGCCGCCTCGCCCGGCGGCACCACGGCGAACCTGTTCAGCCACCTGTTCCGCGGCGACGTGGCGCTCAACATCACCCTGACCGCGGTGAACTCGGTGCTGGCCGTGGTCACGTTGCCGCTGGTGGTGAACTTCGCCCTGGACCACTTCCGGCCGGTGGGCGAGGGCGTGGTCGGCCTGGAGTTCGGCAAGGTCGCCCAGGTGTTCGCGGTCGTGCTGGTCCCGGTGGCGCTCGGGATGCTGGTGCGCCGCCGGTCGGCCCCGTTCGCGGACCGGGCCGACCGGCCGGTGCGGGTCTTCTCCGCGGTGGTGCTGGTGGCGGTGATCGCGGGCGCGATCCTCGCCGAGCGGGAGAACGTGGGCGACCACCTGGCCGACGTCGGCCTGGTGACGGTGCTGTTCTGCGCGTGCAGCCTGGCGGTGGGCTACGCCGTGCCGCGCCTGGCCCGGGTCGGGCGGCGGCAGGCGGTCGCGTCCGCGTTCGAGGTGGGCGTGCACAACAGCACGCTGGCGATCACGGTGGCGGTGAGCGTGCTGGGCAGCGAGGCGCTGGCGGTGCCGGCGGCGGTGTACGGCATCGTGATGTTCCCGCTGGCCGCGGCGGCCGGGTACCTCATCACCCGAACGGATGCCGCCCAAAACGCCGTCAAGAACCCCTAAAAAGGCGGTCTCAACAGCGCTTTCACCCTACCGTCCCGGCATTCTCGCTGGGCCGTTCAGGTGAGATACGTCGGAGTTCCGAAGCAGAGAATGCGAGACAGAGCGTGAGCTAGTTCTCACATGTCACC
>NZ_JBHWIE010000741.1:0-1343 GCF_042732085.1 Actinosynnema sp. NPDC059797 | reverse complement strand
CAGCGGCTCGGTCAACAGCGGGTTGTCCAACAGGTAGATCTGCCCCGCCGAGAGGTAGTTGGCCGCCCGCCAATAGGCGTCGACCAGGGACAGGTCGGGAGTTCCGGACTGCGACATCTCGCTCCTCCTCTGCCGCGCCGGAGCGGGGCGGCGGTCGCGGGCGCGGTGCTCGTCATTGGGATCGTCGTGCAGGTCGTGGTGGTCCGCACCTCCAGCGGGACCGGTCCTCACCGCCGGTCGTCCCGGGGGCGCACCACGGCGAGCGGGCACGACGCGTGGTGGACGAGGGACTGACTGGTGGAGCCCAGGAGCATGCCGGTGAAGCCGCCGCGCCCGCGGCTGCCCACGACCAGCAGTCGGGCGCCCTCGGCGGCGTCGAGCAGCGCCCGCACGGGCCGGTCGCGCACCACGGTCCGCGTGACCTCCACGTCCGGGTATTTCTCCTGCCAACCGGCCAGGCGCTCGGCCAGGACGCGGTGCTGCTCGTCCTCGACCCGGGGCCAGTCGACGGTGAAGAGGGCGGCGTAGGCACCGTCGACCGGGAAGTCCGTCCACGCCGACACGGCGACCAGCGGCGCGCCGCGCAGCGACGCCTCCTCGAAGGCGAAGGCGACGGCCTCCTCGCTGACCGGCGAACCGTCCACCCCGACCACGACCGGCCCCTGTGCCGCCTCGGGCTCGCGGACCACGACCACCGGGCAGCCACCGTGCGCGGAGACCGCGACCGCGACCGAGCCGACCAGCAGCCCGGTGAACCCGCCGAGCCCCCGGGAGCCGAGCACGACCAGCCGGGCGCGCCGGCTCTCGTCGACCAGCGCGGTCGTGGGCCGGTCGACCACGACGGAGGTCTCGACCTCGACGTCCGGCACGACGGCGCGGGCCGCGGCGACGGCCTCCTCCAGCCACTCCCGGCCCTGCTGCTCGAATGCCTCCCGCACCTCGGCGCCGGTCACGACGAACTCGGGGTAGCCCTGGGCGGGCAGCAGGTAGGCGTGCACGAACCTGAGCGGTACGCGGTGCCGGGCCGCTTCGCGGGCGGCCCACGCCACCGCCGTCAACGCCGACGCCGAACCGTCCACTCCGACCACGATCGGGGCAGTCATCACACGTTCCTCTCCGAAGTCCGAACCGCTGCCGCGGCTCCTCCACCACCGACGCTAGGCCGCGGCCCGCCCCGGCGACGCGGTCCTTGGTCCTCGTCCACCAGGGACCTGCGGCCTCGTCGCCGCGGGCGCACCATGGAGGGGAGGCCGGCGCGCGGCGGGGGTCGGCGGGACCTCGGGCGCGCGCCGGCAGGGTCTTTGTACCCTGTGCCGGGGGACCTCCCCCGGCGAACCTGGGGG
>NZ_JBHWIE010000740.1:0-1345 GCF_042732085.1 Actinosynnema sp. NPDC059797 | reverse complement strand
GGCTGGGCGTCGGGGTAGGTGACCCGGCCCAGCGGGATGATGTGCGCGCCACCCGGCGCGTCGCGGACCTCGCCCGCGCCGTCGAGGCCGAAGAACGCGCCGGTGGTGCGCAGCGCGCCGAGGTCGTACAGCCAGGTGGTGGCCACCGGGATGCGGAACTCCCGGAAGGTGAACACGTACCGGTCGCGGGCGATCCGCCACGCGGTGGCCAGGTCCACGTCGCCGTGCCCGCGCTGCGCGCCGACCAGGCACTGCCAGGCGTAGCGCCCGGAGCTGAGGTACACGTGCTCGTAGAGGTGGTTCGGGCTGTAGCGGTAGAGCGCGCGCCAGCCGATCAGGTCGCGGGTGGGCGCGGGCGGCTCGCCGGTGGGCGCGCGGCCGTCGCCGACGTCGAGCACGCCGGGGGTGAAGCGCTGCGAGACCCGCGGCACGCCGGGGGTCGGTTCCTCGGCGATGGTGGAGACGACGGTGAGCACTCGCAGGGTGGTCAGGTCGGCGACCAGGACGTGCGCCTCGCGGTCGGCGGAGCGGTGGTTCACGAAGAACGTGCCGGGCGCGCCCTCGACCGCCTCGTACGGCACCGGGCCCGTGCCCGGGTCCACGTGGGTCTCGTCGAACGCCAGCACCCGGTCGCCGATCGACCAGCGCTGCCCCGCCAGCGCGGTGGTGCGCGGCAGCCGGTTGCCGTCGATGCCGGCGGCGAAGTCGTCCACGGTCTTCCACTCCGACACGGTGTCCTCCTCAGGCCAGTGCGATGGTGGGCAGGTCGACGGCGGAGGCCCCGGCGTCCGCGGTGACCACCGCGCCGCTGACCACCGCCGCCTCGTCGGAGGCCAGGAACGCCACCACGGCGGCGACCTCCGCGGCCTCGGCGGGCCTGCCCAGCGGGGTATGCTCGGTGACCAGCGCGTACGCCTCGGCCCGGGACAGGCCCCGGCCGGACCCGAACCGGTCCATCTGCTCGTCGGCCATGGGCGTGCGCACCCAGCCGGGGCACACCGCGTTCGCCCGCACCCCGAACCGGCCGTAGTCCCGGGCCACGGACCTGGTCAGGCCGATCAGCGCGTGCTTGGTCGTGGTGTAGCCGAGCACGGCGGGCCCGGCGAACAGACCCGCCAGGGACGACACCACGACGACCGAGCCGCCACCGTCGACCAGGCCGGGCAGTGCCGCCCGCACGGTGACGAAGGCGCTGGTCAGGTTGGCGTCCACGGCGAGCCGCCAGTCCTCGTCGGTGGTGTCGGCCGCCGCGCCGAGGCCGTGGCCGCCCGCGTTGGCGACCACCACGTCGACCCGGCCGAACCGCGAGCGCGCCGCCGCCACCACGCCCGCCATGGCCGTGCCG
>NZ_JBHWIE010000739.1:0-1347 GCF_042732085.1 Actinosynnema sp. NPDC059797 | reverse complement strand
GCGCCGAGCAACCGGTCGATCTCGTCGTCGGACAGGTCGTCGAGCTGGTCGATCAGCGGCACGGGCCCGCGTGCCGCGGTCCGCGCGCCGGTGAGGCCGCCGCACAGCTCCGCGATGGTGGGCGCGGCGAACAGCGTGGCCAGCGGCAGGTCCGCGTCGAACGCGGCGCGGACCCGGGCGAGCATCTGCGTGGCGGTCAGCGAATGGCCGCCCAGGGCGAAGAAGTTGTCGTGCACGCCCAGCGGCGCTCCCGCGGGCATCGACAGCACCTCGCGCCAGATCTGCGCCATGCGCCGCTCGGTCTCGTCGCGCGGCTCGACCAGCTCCACGTCCTCGGTGGCCCACACCGGCTCGGGCAGCGCGTCCCGGTCGATCTTGCCGGTGCCGGTGCGCGGCAGCGCGTCGAGCACCACGACCGTGGCCGGGAGCATGTACTCGGGCAGGTTCGCGGCCAGGTGCGGCCGCACGCGGCGGCGCAGCTCGTCCTCCGGCAGCGCCGGGTCGGCGGGCACCGCGTAGGCGACCAGCCGCACGTCCGCCGCGTGCGCGGACCACGCCACCACGACGGCCTGGGCCACGTCCTCGTGCGCCCGCAGCACCGCCTCGACCTCGCCGGGCTCGATGCGGTAGCCGCGGATCTTGAGCTGCCGGTCGGCGCGGCCCAGGAACTCCAGCCGCCCGTCGGCGTGCCGCCGGACCAGGTCGCCGGAGGCGTAGAGCCGCCCGCCGGGCGTGGCGCCGAACGGGTCGGGCCGGAACCGGTCGGCGGTCTGGGCGGGCAGGCCGTGGTAGCCGCGCGCCACGCCCGCGCCGCCGATGTGCAGCTCGCCGATGACGCCCGGCGGCACCGGCCGCATCAACGGGTCCAGCACGTGCAGCGAGGTGCCCTTGACCGCGGGGCCCAGCCGCACCGGGTCCGGCGCGTGCGCCACGACGCCCGCCGCCGAGTACACCGTGGTCTCGGTGGGCCCGTAGCCGTCGATGAGCACCGCGCCGTCGTGCTGGAGGTCGTCGGCCAGGTCCCGCGTCATCGCCTCGCCGCCGCTGATCCGCAGCCGCACGTGCGCGGGCACGCCGCCCGCCGCCACGACCATGCGCCAGCTCGCCGGGCCGCCCTGGACGACGGTCGCCCGCGCCTCGGCGATGCGCTCGCGCAGCAGCGCGCCGTCGGCCACGTCGTCGGCGGGCAGCACGACGAGCGTCGCGCCGGAGATCAGCGGCGCGAGCATCTCCACCGTGGACACGTCGAACGCGGGCGTGGTGATGGAGGCGAGCCGGTCCTCCGGGCCCAGCCCGGTCAGCTCGACCATCGCGCGCAGCAGCGCGGCCAGGCCGCCCTGGGTGCAC
>NZ_JBHWIE010000738.1:0-1361 GCF_042732085.1 Actinosynnema sp. NPDC059797 | reverse complement strand
ACGCGGCGGCGGCCGATCGGGCGAAGCTGGTTGAACAAGGCATAAGTGCTGGTCAGGCTGCTGGGATGAACCCGGACGAGTGACCGTCGACCCCGTCAACCCTGCGTCGGGGCGCACTGGTCCGGGCTCACCCGAAGGAGCCGACAAGTGCGTCCTTTCACCAGAGTGCTCACCCTGCTGTCCGCCTCCGCCACCGCCGTCGGGCTCACCACCGGCGCCGCGCTCGCCGCACCGGCGCACCAGGCCGACGTCGTCCTCGCGACGGCCTCCGCGACCGTCCACCCGATCAAGGACACCTACATCGTCAGCCTCGGCGCCACCGCGCGCGACGGCCACGGCGTGGCCTCCGCCGCCGGCGTCACGCCCACCCACGTGTGGGGCGCGGCGTTCCACGGCTTCTCCGCCAAGCTCACCCCGGCCCAGCTGCGCAAGCTCAGCCGCGACCCGTCCGTCACCGCGATCGAGCAGGACGTGCTGGTCACCGACGCGCTGGACGCCACCCAGGCCAACCCGCCGTCGTGGGGCATCGACCGAGTCGACCAGCGCACCCTGCCGCTGTCGGCGAGCTTCACCTACAACTACACGGGCGCGGGCGTCCACGCGTACATCATCGACACCGGCATCACCCCCGGCCACGCCGACTACGGCGGCCGGGCCACCTTCGACCACAACGCCATCGACACCAACAACACCGACTGCCACGGCCACGGCACGCACGTGGCGGGCACCATCGGGTCCAACACCTACGGCGTGGCCAAGGGCGTGCGCCTGCACGGCGTGAAGATGATGAACTGCGCGGGCAGCAGCACCACCACCGCCGCGCTCAACGCGATCAACTGGGTCACGCAGAACCACACCAAGCCCGCCGTGGCGAACACCTCGTGGAACTTCACCGCGTCGGCCGCCCTGGAGACCGCGATCCGGAACATGATCGCCTCGGGGGTCTTCCTGGCCACCTCGGCGGGCAACACCGGCGGCAACTCCTGCGACCGCCTGCCCCGCAAGGTGGAGACGGCCTCCGTCGTGGCGTCGTCGCAGAACAACGACGCCCGCTCCTCGTTCTCCAGCACCGGCGCCTGCGTCGACCTCTACGCGCCCGGCACGTCGATCATCTCCACCGTCCGCACCGGCGGTTCGGGCGCGATGAGCGGCACCTCGATGGCGACCCCGCACGTGGCGGGCGTGGCCGCGCTCTACAAGCAGCGGTTCGGCGACCAGCCGTCGGCGACCGTGCACGACTGGCTCAACTCCGCCGCCACCCCGAACGTGGTCAGCGGCGGCGCCACCGGCGGCACGGTCAACCGCCTGCTGTTCACCAACGGCCTGTGACCGGCGCCGGCCCGTGAAGACGTCCCGGCGCG
>NZ_JBHWIE010000737.1:0-1364 GCF_042732085.1 Actinosynnema sp. NPDC059797 | reverse complement strand
CAGGGGGACTGGAGCCGGACCGGTACGCGCTGGCCACCATCGGCCACCCGGAGAACCTCGACGACGAGGAGGCGCTGTTCGGGATCGTGAACCAGTTGGCGGGACTGGTCGACGCCGGTCACCCGGTCGTGCTGCCCGTGGACCCGTGGACGAGGGCGGCGATGGAGCGCGCCGGCGTGCCGTCGTCCGGGATGGGCCTGCGGGTGGTGGACCGGCTGTGGCACTCGGAGTTCCTGGCGCTGGCCGCGCACGCCGGGCTGCTGGTCACCGATTCGGGGTCGGTGCAGGAGGAGGCGACGGTGCTGAAGCGGCCGGTGCTGGTGGTGCGGCGGTCGACGGAGCGCCCGGAGGTGCTGGAGGACTTCGGCCGGGCGGTCGGCCCGCACGACGAGATCGCCGAGATCGCCCTGGACCTGCTGGCCGACGACGACCACCGCGCCCGCCTGGCCGACCTGCCCTCGCCGTTCGGCGACGGGGGAGCCGGTGCGCGCGTGGCGGCCGCGGTCCGCGCCCTGGTCCGACCGGCGGTTCGCCTCGTCGGGTGACGGGAGGGAGGCGCAGGGGACGGAACGTCGCCGGTGCGTGGTCGGGGCCACGCGGGGCGGTCGGGGGTGTGCCGGTGCGTGGTCGGGGCCACGCAGGGCGATCGGGGGGTACGCCGGTGCCTGGTCGGGGCCACGCGGAGCGGCTGGAGGAACGCCGGTGGCAGGGGTGATCGGGCCCGGCCACCGGCGTTCCGGCCGTTGTCGGACCGGCCCCCTAAGCTCGTCACCGTGGGCGAGGACGGCGTCGGGGACGCCACCGGGGGGAGCGCTCGGAGCCGGGACCTGCCGAACGCGGCGGTCGCCGGCCTCATCGCCGTGGCCGTCCTGGCCGCGGGCGGGTCGGCGGCGCCCGAACCCGGCGACGCCGCCCCCACGACGCCCGCGAACATGGCGACCTGCATCTTCACCGGGAGCGACCTCTCCGCCGGCGAGCACTGCGGCCGGCTCGTGGCCGACCTGGACCGGCGGGCCCCGCTCACCGAGCAGCAGCGCGCCGGGGCGCGGGAGGCGGTCGCCGAGGTCGAGTGGGCCGTCCTGTCGGTCGGCTCCTGCGCCGTCCCGGGGAGCGAGGCGTGCGGGCGGTCCGCGGCCACCCCTTACGCCGTGCAGCTCGTCGACGACGTCGCCCGCGAGGGCTACCGGGCGACGGCGCGGTTCGCCCGCCCCGACGACCCGGCGCCGACCGGCAGCGTGCTCTACGCCGTCGAGATCGACCGGCACGTCTGCCTGGTCGGCTACGTGCGGCTCATACCCCGGGACCAGGCCGGCAGCTCCGTGGCGGGACGACTGCCCGACGGGCGGTGCCTGTCGGGCTGAGCG
>NZ_JBHWIE010000736.1:0-1364 GCF_042732085.1 Actinosynnema sp. NPDC059797 | reverse complement strand
TCTCCGCGGTCTCCACCAGGTAGGCGCGCACGTCATCCTTCAACGTGATCGAGAACCCGCCGACCTCGCTGATGGCCTCCGTGACGCCCTCGAACAGCTCGGGCCGGTTGTCCACGAGCCACTTGGCGCCCCAGACGCCGCCCGCCTCCTCGTCGGCGAGGAAGGCGAACACGATGTCGCGGGGCGGCACGATCCCGTCGCGCTTGAAGCGCCGCGCGACGGCCAGCGCCATCGCGCACATGTCCTTCATGTCGACGGCCCCGCGGCCCCACACGTACCCGTCCTCGACCGCGCCGGAGAACGGGTGGACCGACCACTCGGAGGCGTCGGCGGGCACCACGTCGAGGTGGCCGTGCACGAGCAGCGCTCCCCGGCTCGGGTCGGCACCGGCCAACCGGGCGATGACGTTGCCCCGCCCCTTGGCCCCCGACTCGACGTAGGTCGTCTCGTACCCGACCTCGGAGAGCTTCTCCGCCACCCACTCGGCGGCGGCCCGTTCACCCACCAGGGTGGCGGCGTCCCCGGTGTTGGTGGTGTCGATCCTGATCAACTCGCTGGCGAGCGCCACGACCTCGTCCTGCGCGAGCCGCAGCCCGTCTGCCTCGTTACTCACCAGGTCTTCCTACCACCACCGGAGACGTCGCCCGGCGAGCACCTCCACCCCGCACGGGTGACACCGATTGAGGGATTGTCCCCAACCCCCTAACTCAGAGCAATCGAAACCCCCCAACGAGTAACAACCACAACAGGGGATCTCACCCGATGTGGTGACCTATGCCCCATCCCTAACGTTGGCCGGGCCGTACAAGACAACGCTCGGGAGCACACCACAGATGTACCCCGTCCAGACCCTGCAGGACTTCGCCCTCGGCCTGCTGACCGACGAGGCCGCGCGGACCGCCTTCCAGAGCGACCCCCAGGGCGTGCTCGACGCCGCCGGCCTGGGCGACCTCAGCCCGCTCGACGTGCAGGAGGTCCTGCCGCTCGTGGCCGACCAGGTCGCGTCCCCCGACCTCGGCCTGGGCACCGACCTGGTCGACGACCTCGGCCTGGGCGCCGACCTCGTCGACGACCTCGACGCCGACGTGCTCACCTCCGTGCACGACCTCGCCGCGCAGACCGCCGTCGCCGACGTGGTCGGCGACAACCTCCGGCTCGACGACGTGCTGACCGGTGACCTCACCTCCGGGATCGGTCAGATCACCCACAGCGCCGTCGACCTGCACGACATCGCCCAGACCGGTGACGTGATCGGCGACATCGGCAACGTCACCAGCGGCGTCGGCGTCGGCGAGGTCGGCAGCATCGACGACCTGACCGCCGTCCAGGACGTGGCCGACATCGGCAAGATCACCGACGTGGTC
>NZ_JBHWIE010000735.1:0-1367 GCF_042732085.1 Actinosynnema sp. NPDC059797 | reverse complement strand
CACCGCCCGTCGGCCGGTGCCGCCGCCAAGTCGGTCATCTGCCGAGTGCGGGCGCAAGCCGTACCGTGAAACGGGTGACGACGACTTCTGCGGCCTGCGGTGTACCCCCGCCGCATCGACACCAGCAGGCGCGGCCGACCGGGTTGTATCGGCGACACCTCTGCCGGTCGGCCCGGTCCGAGGACGGCGTGACACCGGTCGAACCGGACAAGACCGGGGACGCGTCCTGGGTGCCGAGGTCGTCCGCCGTCGTCCACTTCGTCCGCTGATGCGCGGGGGGACGCCGCGCGGGACCGATTGGGACCTGGTGGTGGTCGGTGCCGGGCCGGCGGGGTCGACGGCGGCGATCGCCGCGCTGCGCGCCGACCCGACCGCACGCGTCCTGGTGCTGGACGCCGCCGACTTCCCCCGGGACAAGGTCTGCGGTGACGGCGTCGCGCCGCACGCCATGGACGTGCTCGCCGAGCTCGGGGTGCCGGTCGCCGAACTCGCGGCCGGCACCGGTCCGGTCGCCGCGCTGCGCCTCGTGTCACCGAACGGCACGCGGGTCGGGCGGAGCTTCACGCGGCCGGTCTCCGTCATCCCCCGCGTGCTCCTCGACGCCAGGCTCGTGCGCGCCGCCCAGGACGCGGGCGCGGTGCTGGAGCGGCACCGCGTCCGCACGCTCGTCCAGCGGGACGGGGCGGTCCTCGTCGACGGGGCCGTCCGCGCCCGGACCGTCATCGGCGCGGACGGCGCGGAGTCGGTCGTGCGGCGGCAGTGCGGTGCCGGTAGGGCGCGGGCGGGCACCGTCGCGATCGCGCTGCGCGGGTACACCGGCGCCGATCCCTGGCCGGTCGCCGAACAGCGGCTCGTCATGGCCGCCGCGCACTGGCCCGCTTACGCCTGGGTGTTCCCCGTGGGCGACGGCACCGCGAACGTCGGCTACGGCGAACTCGCCCGCACCACGCCGCCGACCCGCGCGGAGCTGACCGCGCGGCTGCACGACCTGCTCCCCGAACTCCCGCCGACGCCGCTGCGCGGGCACCGGCTGCCCCTGTCCCCGGGGCGGCCCGCCGTCGCGCACGGCCGCGTGCTGCTGGCGGGCGACGCCGCGTCGCTGATCAACCCGCTGACCGGTGAAGGCATCTACTACGCGGTCCTCTCCGGCGCCCTGGCAGGCGCCGCCGCCACGGCACCGGACCCGGCGGGCTCCTACCGCCGGTCCCTGCGGCACCGGCTCGGCAGGCACCTCCGGCACACCGACGTGCTCGCCCGCCTCACCCGGCGGCCGTGGCCGGTCGACCTCGCCACCGCCGCGGCCCGCGACGACCGGCGCGCCTTCGACCGCCTCGTCGAGATCGGCCTCGGGGCGGGCACGCTCGACG
>NZ_JBHWIE010000734.1:0-1389 GCF_042732085.1 Actinosynnema sp. NPDC059797 | reverse complement strand
TGGGCGCCCGCCGGCCCGAGGGGGAGCGAACCGCCCACCCGCACGGTGGTCTCGCGCGCCACGGGGTCGGTGACCGCCCAGTTCAGGAACGCCGCGGCGCAGTCGGGGTTCGCCGCGCCCGCCGGGATGCCGAAGGTCGGCGGACCGGACATCGCGGCCCGGGGGTCGCCCGCCCGCAGCGGCGGCACCAGGAAGAAGCCGACCCGTCCCGGCATCCGCCGGTCCAGCGCCGCGGACTCCCAGTCGCCGTCGAACATGAACAGCGCCCGGCCGGAGGCGAACCGGTCGACCATCCGCGCGTAGTCGGTGGCGTTGAGGTCGGCGTCGAAGTACCCGGCGCGCAGCCACCGATCGAGGTGCCGCGCGGCCTCGGCGTTGGCCGGCGTGTCGATGGTCGCGCCGGGCCGCTGGAACACCCAGTCGTTGATCGCCTCGGGGGAGCCGTGCGCGGCCATGAGCGCTTGCAGGGGGAACGCCAACCCGCCCGCCGCGCCCGCGTTGAACCCCGCCAGGGGCTGGATGCCCGCCTCCTCGGCCCGCGCCAGCGCCTCGTCGAACTCGGCCAGCGTCGCGGGCTCGCGGAACCCGATCCGCGCCGCCAGGTCCTTGTTGTAGAACACGCCGGTCACGCTCGTGGAGAACCCCATCGCGTACAGCGGGCCCTCGCCGCGCGGCCGCCCGCCCGGACCGGCGCGCATCGTCCGCAACTGCGCCGCGGGCCAGTCGTCCCAGCCGAACCACGCGGCGTAGCCGTCGAGGTCGAGCAGCAGGCCGTCCCCCGCGAGGTCGGCCACCTGGGGCAGCCGCACCAGGTCGGGCGGGTCGTCGGCCAGCAGCCGGGGCGCGTTCCGGGTCAGCACCGCGAACTGCTCCTCGCGCACGTCCCAGGTCACGTTCGGGTGCCGGCGGGTGAACTCGTCGGCGAGCGCCTTCGCCAGGGGGAAACCGGTCTCGAACCGCGCCCGCAGCACCACCGGCCCGGTGCCGCAGTCCGGTTCGGACACCGGCGCGGCCGACGTGCCGGTGGGCTCCGGGCGGTCGCCGCCGGGCGCCGCGCAGCCCGCCAGGAGCGACGCCAGCAGCAGGGCGACGGCCGTGCCGAACCGTCCTGAGTGGGGCAACGGTTCCTCCCTCACTCCAGCTAAATCGTGTTAGCATCCGGGAGTTTCAAGGTGGCGCGATCCGCTGTCAAGGCAGCGGGTGTCCGTTGAGGACGGAGGACGGGTTGGGGAGACGACGCGTCACGCTGGCCGACGTGGCCAAGGCGACCGGTGTCTCGACCACGACCGTGTCCCTGGTGCTGTCGGGCCGCGGTCGGGACCTGCGCATCTCCGAGGAGGTGGAGCGCCGGGTGCGCTCGACCGCCCAGGAGCTGGGGTACCGGCGCAA
>NZ_JBHWIE010000733.1:0-1391 GCF_042732085.1 Actinosynnema sp. NPDC059797 | reverse complement strand
CGATGCTCGCGCCGGCCAGGTAGTTCCCGGGCTTGCCGTACAGGTCGGCGGCCTCCAGGCAGCGGTCGTGGATGCCGTGCATGATGTCCGCGAGCCGGCGCTCCGTGTGGTCGAAGCTCCAGGAGTCGCGGGACGCGTTCTGCTGCATCTCCAGGGCGCTGGTCGCGGGGGCCCCGCGGGGGGGCGGCCGGGCCCCGCCCGCGGGGGCGCCCGCGGGGGGGGGCCACCCGCCGCCCCGGGGGGTGGGGGGGGCCCCCCCCCCGGCCCCGGCCGCCCCCCCGGGCGCCCCCGGACAGGTGGTCCACGTGCAGGGCGGTCCACTGCGCGTAGCCGGCGATCGCGGCCGGGTCGGGGTGCGGGTCGAGCAGGGCGCGCACGATCGGCGGCGCGGGCACGGGCCCGGTCGGCTCGTCCACCGGGGTCTCGGCGGCCCCGGTCTCCCGGGCCGCCGCGGCCAGCGACGCGAGGCTGCGCCGGGCGAGCAGGTCGCGCGGGCGCAGCTCCAGGCCGTGCGCGCGCAACCGGCTGCTGACGCTGATCGCGGTGATGCTGTCGCCGCCCAGGGCGAAGAAGTCGTCGTCGACGCCGACGTGCTCCGCGCCGGTCACCTCCGCGACGACGGCGCACAGCGCGCGTTCCCGCCCGGTGGCCGGGGCGCGCCCGCCGCCCGCGGCGCGGGGTTCGGGCAGGGCGGCGCGGTCGAGCTTGCCGTTGACCGTGACCGGCAGCTCGTCCAGCACCACCACGGCCGAGGGCACGAGGTGGTCGGGCACCCGGTCGGCCAGCGCCGTGCGCACCGCCTCGGGCGTGACCTCGTGGCCGGCGGCGGGCACCACGTAGCCGATCAGCCGGGCCGTGCCGGCGCCGGTGCGGACGGCGGCGGCGGCCGCGCTCACGCCGGGCAGCGCGCCCAGCGCGGCCTCGACCTCGCCGACCTCGACGCGGTGGCCGCGCACCTTGACCTGGCCGTCGCGCCGGCCCAGGTACTCCAGGCCGCGCGGGGTCCAGCGGGCCAGGTCGCCGGTGCGGTACATGCGGTCGCCGGGCCCGCCGAACGGGTCGGCCACGAACCGGTCGGCGGTCAGGCCGGGGCGGTCCAGGTAGCCGCGGGCCAGGCGCGGCCCGGCCAGGTACAGCTCGCCGCGCACGCCCGGCGGCACCGGGCGCAGCGCGTTGTCCAGCACGTAGGCCCTGGTGCCGGGCAGCGGGAACCCGATGGTGGGTTCGGCGCCCTCGACCCGCGCGCAGGTGCCGTCCACGGCGGCCTCGGTGGGGCCGTACATGTTGCGGGCTGCCACCCCGGACGCGGCGACGCGCCGCCACAGACCGGGCGGGGTGGCCTCGCCGCCGAGCACGAGCAGCGCCGGCCGGTGGTCGCCGTGCAGCAGGCC
>NZ_JBHWIE010000732.1:0-1398 GCF_042732085.1 Actinosynnema sp. NPDC059797 | reverse complement strand
GCCCCGAACGCGGTGCCCGGGTTCGGGGCGTCGGTGCCCGCGAGCAGGGTGATCCCGGCGGCGGCCAGTCGCCGCACGGTGCCCTCGGCCCGCGAGTAGTGCGGCAACTCCCGGCCGCGCCACCCCGAGGCGCCCGGGGCCGACCGGCGTGCCCCGAGCGCCCCGGCGAGCCGGGGGTCCCCGGCCACCGCCGCGCCACCCGGTCCACCGAAGGTGTTCTCGAGGGTGGCCAGCGTCGGGCCGACCGCGATCCCGGCCTCTGCCATGCGGTCGATCAGCGCCTCGTCCAGCTCGGCGTCCACGGGGACGTGGGCCACCACGTCGACGCCGGCGGACACGACCTGCTCGACGCCGGCCGTCGAGCTGACGTGGGCGACGACGACCAGGCCCCGGGCGTGCGCGGCCGTGACCAGCGCCTCGACGGTCCCGGAGTCCAGTGACGGCCACCGGCCCCCGGCGCCGGAGACGACCTTCAGGTAGTCCGAGCCCTCCGCGATCCGCTCCGCGACGAACCGCTCTGCCTGGTCGGCGGAGGTCAGCGTCGGGAACGGGGCGTACACCAGCGACGGGTGCCCGCCGGGCGCGGTGGCGCCGATGCCGGCGGAGCGCACGTCGGCCACGTCCGGGCGGGAGTCGGCCTGTTCCTTCGCCCTGGCCGCCACGTCGGGTGTGCTGAACATGTCGAGGACGGTGGTGACGCCGGAGGCCAGCGACCGCGCGAGGGCGCCGGGGACGAGGTGCACGTGCGCGTCGACCAGGCCGGGGAGCACGGTCCCGCCCGCCGCGTCGACCACCTCGTCGCCGTCGCGGGCGGCCGAGATCGCGGAGCACTCGGTGATCAGCCCGTCGGCGAACCGGACCGAGGTCCAGTCCCGCGACCTCGTCCCGTCGAACACCTTCGCGTTCACGATCGTCGTCGCCGCGGCCACGCGGTCCTCCCGCTCCGACCCGTGCGTCGGTCCCACCACGCCACCCCTCTCCCCGCCGGTATTCCTCCGCCCGCCACTCCAGCCGGTCCGACCAGGGCGGATCAACCACCGAACCCGCCGTGGAACAATTCCCGAGAGGAATCGATCGGGGAGGGCGGGGCGGTGGAGGTCCGGCAGTTGCGCTACTTCGTCGCCGTTGCCGAGCACGAGCACTTCGGCCGGGCCGCAGAGTCCTTGAACATAGTTCAACCCGCGGTGAGCAAGCAGGTCGCGCGGCTGGAGCGCGAACTCGGGCTGACCCTGTTCGACCGGTCGCACCGCCGGGCCCGGCTCACCCCGGACGGCCAGGCGTTCCTCGTCCACGCGCGTCGCGCGCTGCGCGGCATCGACCGCGCGGCCGCCGCGGCGGCCGACATCGCCGCCGGCGACGCCGGTGTGCTGCGCATCGGCAGCGGCATCGTCTTCAGCC
>NZ_JBHWIE010000731.1:0-1402 GCF_042732085.1 Actinosynnema sp. NPDC059797 | reverse complement strand
TCACCGGCGAGCCGCTGCCGGTGGACAAGCGGGTCGGGGACGAGGTGTTCGCCGGCACCCTGAACGGCACCGGGGTCCTGCGGGTGCGGATCACCCGCTCCCCCGCCGACACGGTGATCGCGCGCATCGTCGCGATGGTCGGCGAGGCCAGTGCCACCAAGTCGCGCGCCCACCTGTTCGTCGAGAAGGTCGAGCAGCGCTACTCGATCGGCATGGTCGCCGCGACGCTGGCGCTGTTCGCGGTGCCGCTGCTGTTCGGCGCGGAGCTGCGGCCGACGCTGCTGCGCGCCATGACGTTCATGATCGTGGCCTCGCCGTGCGCGGTGGTGCTGGCGACGATGCCGCCGCTGCTGTCCGCCATCGCCAACGCGGGCCGCCACGGCGTGCTGGTCAAGTCCGCCGTGGTGCTCGAACGGCTCGGCTCGGTCACGCGGGTGGCGTTCGACAAGACGGGCACGCTCACGGAGGGCGCGCCCCGGCTCACGGCGGTCCGCCGCCTCCCCGGCGGTCACCTGGGCGACGACGGGCTGCTGGCCCTGGCCGCCGCCGCCGAGAACCCCTCGGAGCACCCGCTCGCCCGCGCCGTGGTCGGGGCCGCCCGCGACGCCGGGCTGGACCTCCGCCACGCCGCGGAGTTCGCCTCCGCGCCCGGTCGCGGCGTCACCGCCCGGGTCGACGGGCGCCTGGTCGAGGTCGGCAGCCCCACCGCGCTGCTCGCCGACGACGAGCCCGCGGCCCGCGACGCGGTCGCCGAGCTGGAGGGGAGCGGGCACACCGCGGTGGTCGTCCGCGTCGACGGCCGCCCGGCCGGCGTGCTCGGCCTCGCCGACCGGCTCCGCCCCGACGCCGCCGACACCGTCGCCCGGATCACCGCCCTCACCGGCGCCCCGCCCGTCCTGCTCACCGGCGACAACCCCCGCGCCGCCGCGCGCCTGGCCGCCGAGGTCGGCATCACCGACGTCCGCGCCGGGTTGCGGCCGGAGGACAAGGTCGCGGCGGTGCGCGAGCTGGAGGCGGGTGGCGGCAAGGTGGTCCTGGTCGGCGACGGCGTCAACGACGCGCCCGCGCTCGCCACCGCCCACGTCGGCATCGCCCTGGGGCGCGCCGGTTCCGACCTCGCCCTGGACACCGCGGACGCGGTGATCACCCGCGACGAGCTGGCGACCCTCCCCGCCGTGATCGCCCTGGCCCGGCGCGCCCGGCGGCTGGTCGTGGCCAACCTCGTCATCGCCGGCGCCGCCATCGCGGTCCTGGTGGCGTGGGACCTCTTCGGCACCCTGCCGCTGCCGCTCGGCGTGGCCGGGCACGAGGGCTCGACCGTCGTCGTCGGCCTCAACGGGTTGCGCCTGCTCCGCACCGCGGCCTGGCGGCGGGCGCACCGGGGCGAGGGGCGGCCCGCCGC
>NZ_JBHWIE010000730.1:0-1405 GCF_042732085.1 Actinosynnema sp. NPDC059797 | reverse complement strand
CGGCAGCGCCACCCCGGCCCGCGCGAGCGCCGAGCGGGCGAGGGCGCGCCTGCCGGTCGCCCGCGCGGCGTCCGCGAGGTCGAGCAGCGCGCGCACCCTCGCGAGGGGGTTGGCCATTCGCCGCACGACCGCTTCGGCACGGGCGAACAGGGCGTCGTCGCGGCCCGCGCGGGCGGCGGCCGTCAGCAGCCGGGCCCGCCACGGAAAATGGGGGAGCGCGTCCGCGCGTCCGCGTGCCCGGCGGCGCGGGCGGCGAAGCCCGGCGCACCGGACAGCGCGGCCAGCAGCGCCTCGGTGCGCCAGTACCCGTCGGGCATCGACCGGGCGATGTTCTCGGCGCGGTCGGGCGATCCGGCGGCGAGGTCGCGCGCCAACTCCACCAGCAGCTCCACCCGTTCCCGGGCGTCCGGCACCAGCCGCGCGAGCCGCTCGGCCTCGTCGTGGTCGCGGGCCGCCTCCACGAGGAGCCGGATCGCCTCCGCCCGGTCGTCGTCCTCCATGCCCGAAGCCAATTCCTCCGCGCGCCCGGGATCTCCCATCATCAGCTCGGCCCGGACGAGGTCGAGCCGGATGTTCCCCGCCGCGTCGCCCAAGGCGGCGGCCCGGCGACGCGCCTCGGCGGTGTTCCCCCGGGCGGCGTGGGCGAACACGAGCGCCCGCAGGGCCGCTTGCCGGGCCGTCGCGCCGGAGGCCGACCGCACGGCGACCTCCGCCTCGGCGGCCAGCCGCCGGGCCACCGCCGGCTGCCCGTGGGTCACGGCGGCCCGGCCGATGGACACGAGCACCGAGGGCCGCCGCGCGCCGTGCGCGTTGGCCACCTCCTCCGCGCGCCGCACGTCACCCAGGGCGAGGAATCCCTCGATGACGCGCTCGGCCGCGGAACGGTCCACCTTCGGCACCAGCTCGACCGCGCGGTCGAGCGGACCGGGGTCACCGGTCTCCACGGCCAGGGTCACGAGGGCATCGATCCGCCTGCGCGGCTGCTCGATCGACGAGATGTGCTCGTCCACCTCGGCGGCGTCCCGCACAGCGGTCATCGCGATCACCCTGGACCGGCTGTCGGTGGCGCGGCGCTCCATCGACTCCACAAGCCCCCGCGCCCGCTCTTGGTCGCCGGAACGCGCCGACTCCACCACGAGTCGCGCCATCACCGGGGAAGCCAGGGCCTGGTTGGTGATCGCGTCGCACAGCTCCTGCGCGCCGTCCAGGTCACCGGCGGCCAGGGCGGCTTCCGCCGCCGTGACGAAGGCCTGCGCCCTCAGCTCGCTCGTGGACAGGGACTCGGCGATCGTCCGGGCGGACCCGGCCAGCCGCAACGCCTCGGCCTGGTCACCGGCCTCGGCCGCCGCGCGCGTCAGCAGCAGCGCCGCGGCGATCCGCGCCTGCGCCGCGAGCAGGTTCCGGG
>NZ_JBHWIE010000729.1:0-1407 GCF_042732085.1 Actinosynnema sp. NPDC059797 | reverse complement strand
CGACACGCCCCGGGGGCCGTTCCCGCTCAGGCGAGCGTCGGCTCGTCGGCGACCACCTGCCGGGCCCCGGTGTCCGAGGAGCGGCTCACCGCTTCGAGGACCCGGTGGTGGCGCAGCGCGGTGCGGAAGCCCGGCTCCGCGTCCCGCCCCTCCGCGACGGCCGCGACCAGCTCGGCGTAGACCGCGGCGACGTGCTCGACGCGGCCCACCGCGCCGTAGTGGTCGGGCAGGGCCAGGCGGGTCTCGGCGTCACGCGTGCGCAGGACGACGTCCCACGGGGTCCAGTGCGCGTAGGCGCCCTGGTCGACGCCGGTGATCGTGAGCGTGCCCGCGGTGCCCACGAGCTTGGCGGAGAACCGGTCCGGTCCCGGCAGGGAGCCGCCGGGCACGCCGATCGAGAAGACCGCGCCGTCCGCGAGGCGGCCCAGCAGCGCCACCTGGCCGGGCGAGCCGTTGGGCACCCGCTCGCCGCTGCCCAGGACCTCGACCTCGTCGTTCGGCCTGGTCACCACGCCGGAGACCTCGACGGGCGGCGCGGTGAAGCGGCCCAGGGTGCCCAGCACGTGCCCGAGCATGATGGTCAGCAGGGTCCCGCCGGCCGCCGGGTCGGCGGTCCACGCCAGGTCCGCGTGGGTGGCGGGTCCGCCGAACGGGTCGCCGGGCGCGATCACGTGCACCGAGTCCACCCGCCCGACGCGGCCCTCCGCCACCACGTCGGCGACGAACCGCGCCCACGGCGAGTGGTAGCCCTGGAGCACCACCGCGTGCACCACCCCCGCCCCCTCGGCCAGCGCGGCCAGCTCGGCGGCCTCCTCCGCGTCCACGGCCAGCGGCCACTCCGACAGCACGTGCTTGCCCGCCGCGAGCGCGGCCCGCACCACCTCCGCGTGCCCGGTGACCCGGACCGCGACCACCACCAGGTCGACCTCGGGGTGCCTGACGAGCGAGCGCCAGTCGTGGAAGGCGTGCGCCACGCCGAACTCCTCGCCCGCGCGCCGCGCGCTCTCCGGCCGCGACGTGGCCACGGCGGTGAGCCGCACCCCCGGCGTGGCCTCGATCGCGGGCACGTGCGTCCCCGCCGCCCAGCTCCCGCCGGGGCTCGCACCGACGATGCCGACCCTGATGTCCACGTGTCCCCCTGGTTGTGTACCGAGTGGTATAGAATCTACCGGTACGTCCGCCGACCCCGCCAGGAGGCCGCCAGTGCCCGGAGGCCGCCCCCGCGGGTTCGACCTCGACCAGGCCCTCGAAGCCGCCATGCTGCTCTTCTGGCGCAACGGCTACGAGGGCACGTCCGTGGCCGACCTGACCGCCGCGATGGGCATCGCCAAGCCGAGCCTCTACGCCGCTTTCGGCTCGAAGGAGCACCTGCTGGCCGCCGCGCTCCGGCGCTACGCGGACGGCCCC
>NZ_JBHWIE010000728.1:0-1417 GCF_042732085.1 Actinosynnema sp. NPDC059797 | reverse complement strand
GGTCGTCGCCGTAGGTGTAGTGGGGGTTGGCGCCCTTGGCGAGCTTGCCGAACGGGATGAAGTTCGACGCGGCCCAGAAGAAGTTGCCCCAGCTCGGCTCGCGGATGAAGTTCGCGATGTCGTTGTAGCCGGAGACCTCCTTGACCACCTCGACCGCGACCGACGCCACCTTCTTCACGCCGTTCCACACCGCGCCCCAGTTCGGCCAGTGGCCGTCGGGGTCGATCAGGTCGAGCGGGCGGCCCGCGCCGTAGGCGTAGCGGTTGAACGCCGCCGACGGGCCCGACGACGCGCTGACGGTGTCGCGCGAGGCGAACGACCCCGTGCCCGGCTGGTACCAGCGGGCGCCCATGTTGACCTGGTCGGTGTCCGGGTCGGTCCAGTCGCCCTGGAAGCCGACCCGGCGCGCCGTGCCCGAGGACGCGGTCACCTGGCCGAACGGGTCGTAGGCCGTGGAGTCCGCGATGCCGGCGCCCGCCGGGTCGAAACCGCCGACCACGTCGCCGTGCTTGTCCGACAGCGTCAGGCGGCCGACACCGCCGGAGGACAGCGACAGCAGCTCGCCGGCCGCGCCCCGCCCGTAGGTGGTGTCGCCGTCGGACACCGGGTCGATGTCGAAACCCGCGTAGGAGAAGGACTTGGTGCCGCGCGCCACGAGCCGGTCCGCGCCGTCGTACCCGTAGGTCGTCGCGCCGACCTGGACGAGCCGGTCGAACGCGTCGAAGGAGAACTCCTCGGTGAACCCGGACGACGTGCGCGAGTCCATCGTGCCGCGCGCGCTGTAGGTGTAGGTGTAGTCGCCGTCCGACAGCACCCGGTTGCGCTCGTCGTAGGCGGCCGTCTTGGCGCCGTTGCGCACCCGGTTGCCGGAGGCGTCCCACGCGTACTCGGTGGTCGTCCCGCCGACGGTCCAGGTCTTGAGCCGGTTGGCCCAGTCGTAGGTGTAGGTGTGGTCGCCCGCGCCCGCCAAGCCGGTGGTGACCTTGCGCGTCAACCGGTCGTTGTTGTCGTACTCGTAGGTCAGCGACGCCAGGGGGGCGCCCGACGCGTCGGTCGTGACGTCGGACTTCTGGCGGCCCAGGGCGTCGTAGTCGACCGTCCGGGTGCGGGCGGCGCCGTACTTCAGGGTCTTGAGCTGACCGGCCTCGTTGTAGTCGTGGGTCAGGCCGACGCCGGTCACGCCGTCGGTGACGGTCTTGAGCCGGCCCTTGTCGTACCCGAACGCGGTGGTGCCGGCGGCGTCGGTGCGGCTGGTGACGCGGCCGTCGCCGTCGTAGGCGAACGACGAGTCGCCGGACGGGCCGGTGGCGGTCAGCAGGCCGCCGCGGTCGTCGTAGGTGTAGGCGTTGCGCCCGCCCGGCGCGTCGACCTCGGTGAGGCGGCCCGCCGGGTCGTAGGACCGCACGCGCTCGGTGGT
>NZ_JBHWIE010000727.1:0-1432 GCF_042732085.1 Actinosynnema sp. NPDC059797 | reverse complement strand
GCGCGGGCGGCGTGGAGACCTTCCGCAACGCGGGCCGCGCCGGCGCCGGGCTGCTGACCCACCTGCTGGGCCAGGACGTCGACGACCTCGCCGGGAAGATCGCCGAGTACCGCGCCGCGGCGCGCGAGCAGGGCTCCGAGGGGCACGTCGTGCTCATGGTGCACACCTTCCTCGGCGAGGACGAGGACGAGGTGCGCGAGCAGGTGCGCGGCCCGATGTGCGACTACCTGCGCAGCTCGCTGGGCCTGCTGCTGGGCTCGCAGCAGGGCAGCGCCCGCAAGGTCGACCCGGCCAAGCTGCGCCCGAAGGACGTCGACTTCCTCGTCGAGCGGGCGTTCGACCGCTACTACGACGACGGCGCCCTGCTGGGCACGGTCGACAAGGCCGCGCGCGTGGTCGAGCGGGCGCGGGCCGCGGACGTGGACGAGATCGCCTGCCTGATCGACTTCGGCCTGCCGCAGCGGACCGTCCTGGCCGGCTTGGAGCAGCTCAACCGGCTGCGCGAGCTGACCTCGTCACCGCTCGCGGCCACGACGTGAGCACCGCGGTGGAGCCGGACCTGGGCAGGCGGTTCCGCCACGCCGCGGGCCGGTTCCCGACCGGGGTGACGGTGCTGAGCACGGTCGAGGGCGGTCGGCCGTGCGGCATGACCGTCAGCTCGTTCACCTCGGTCTCGCTGGACCCGCTGCTGGTCCTGGTGTCGCTGGGCAACGGCTCCCGGACCTGCGAGCGGATCCGGCGGTCCGGCGTCTTCGCCGTCACCGTGCTCGCCGACGCGCAGCAGGAGGTGGCGCGGTGGTTCGCCGGCCGCGCCCGCCCGGACGGCGAGGTCGCGTTCGACGGCATCCCCTGGCGGCCCGCGCCGCACTCCTCGGCGCCGATCCTCACCGACGGCGTCAGCTTCTTCGACTGCGCGGTCGAGCAGGTCCACGCCGCCGGCGACCACACGGTGGTGATCGGCGCGGTCCGCGCCTTCGACGTCCTGTCCGACCGGCCACCGCTGCTGTTCGTGCGCAGCCGGTTCGGCCGGCTAACCGAGTGAGAGCAGGTCAACCCATGCTGGAGATCGTCCGCGAGTGCTACGGCTTCCGCGTCGCGTGCTCGGTGCACCCCGAGGCGCGCGAGGTCGTCGACCTCTTCTTCGGCTCCGCCGAGCCGCCCGCCGGGGCCCCGGAGGTGCGCCTGACCTTCGAGGTGACCGACGGCGCGGGCGTGCCCACGGTCAACCCGCCGCACACGCTGGAGGTGATCGCGTCCGACCCGATCACCGTCGACACCGGCAACTCGCGCGCGGTGATCGTGCCGGACGAGTGGCGCGCCACCGTCACCCTGGCCCGCGGCGACCTGGCCGACCAGGTCGTGTGGGGCCGCTACCTGCTGGAGCGGCTGTTCCTCTACGTGGTGTGCCGCTCGCCCCCCCACTACCCGCTGG
>NZ_JBHWIE010000726.1:0-1444 GCF_042732085.1 Actinosynnema sp. NPDC059797 | reverse complement strand
GCCCGGACGTGCGCCACCGCCCACTCCGAAGCCCTGAACCCGCTGTCGCCGTCCCGCGCGACCCGGCGCCCGACCGGCCCCGGGAACGGCTCGCACAGCCGGTCCACCACGTCCTCGCAGGACGGCCCCGGCCGCCTCGGCTCGTCCACCGGGTGCGCCGCCCGCGTCACCCGGTGGCAGCCCGCCGGCAGGCCCTCGTCCGCGCCCAGGCCCTCGTCCGCGCCGCGCGGGTCGAACTCCACCACGTCGATCGACTTCGTCCCCCGGGGGTTCCGACCCGGAACCGCCGCCGTGCGGCGGCCGACCGCGGTCCCGTGTTTCCCGGTCCCACAAAGGAAAAGGGGCCGCAGGCCCGCGCCTACGACCCCGTCGGTGGGTGCCCGCCGGGCGTCACCCGCCGACCGGCCGGAGTTCGCGACCGGAAGCGGTCAGGTGCTCCCAGGTGCGGCCGCGCTGGCTGGGCGGCGCGGAGCCGTCCGCCGTGCAGGTCGGGTACACCAGGCCGAAAGGTACGGGTTGGTAGAACTCGTCTCCGCTGCGGATGTCGATCAGGTCGCCCACGTGTGCCATCACGACCTCCCAGGCAGTGTGGTTGAGGTGCCCATCATCGCGCTCCTCGGTGAACCGGGTGGGGGAGCTTCGGATACCCTTTCGCCAGGGCGGATATGCCTGGTGCGCTGCGACAACAGAGTGAAAACGTCAGCACGCTCGGAGAAAATTCGGCTGCTCCGCGACATGGTCTCCGCCGACCGCCCGCGGCATCCGCGTCCACGGTCGCGCCGAGCAGCCCTTCGAACCCCGCAGGACCGAGCCGCCGCGCCCCGAGCCGCCGCGCCCCGAGCCTCACGCCGCCGGCCGCAGCAGCGTGATCCGGTTCGCGCCCAGCTCCGTCACGTACAGGAACCCGGTGGCCGGGCTCTGCGCGATGTCCAGCGGCTGGTTGAACCCGGTCAGGCCGGTGGCGCCGGTGGTCCGGCCGGACAGCGCGCCGTTCGCGGCCACGTCGAAGTACTGGACGTCCTGACCGGACGAGTAGCGCACCACCAGCAGCCTGCCGTCCAGCCGGCCGCCGAACGCGCCGCCCCGGTACTCGACGGCGCCGTTCGCCGAGGCGTGCAGCCCCGCGTCGTAGGTGCCGGCCAGGTCGAAGTTGCGGTCCGGCGGCGTGCCCACCGGGTAGGCGTCGGTCTGGAACGGGTCCGCCGCCGACGTCGGGTTGCCGCCCGCCAGCACCCACTCGCAGCGCACCGGGGCCGGGTGGCCGTAGTACTTCCCGGGCTTCACGTCGAACACGTAGTCGGTCTCGGCGCGCGGGTTGCCCGTCACCGCGGGCACCGGTGGTCCGGTGTAGGGCCCGTCCGGGCGCGAGGCGCACGACGCGGGCAGCGGCGACGGCGTGGCGGGCGCGTTGCCGCCGGCCGCCGATCCGTTCGTCGGCGCGTAC
>NZ_JBHWIE010000725.1:0-1445 GCF_042732085.1 Actinosynnema sp. NPDC059797 | reverse complement strand
GAAATACACACCGGAGGCCGCACCCCCGAAAGCCCGCCGCCGGGCGAACACCGATCTCCGCCATCGGGGCACGGCGCCGCCCGCGACCCGCCGCACTCGTGGCCCCGGCAGGCGGATCACGGAATCCAGGCGGCCGAATACCACCACCGCGACGACCCACCGATCCCGCACCGGGTCACCACGTGCACAAGTCGAACCACCTTCACCGCCATTCGAAACCGGAACGCGGTCGGCTCGGATCCGTGTCTCGGGGTCCTTGTTCCGTTTCGCGTTCTCCCGCCGGGAACACCGCACGCGGGAGGCCACCTCGAGAGGAGGCGCGACGACACCGGGAACCGGAACCGCTCGACCGGCGTTCGAGTGCGGAAAGCGCCCCGCCGGTCGGGCGGTCCCCGGTTCCCGCCACACGAGCGCGCGGACGGGACCGGATGCACCTCGACGCGCCCCGGACCCGATCGACCGGGGTCGCAGCGCCGTCCGCGGGCGCCCGTTCGCCGCTCCGACGGCGGCTCCGGGTCCGGCAGGGTTCCAGCGGGCAGCGGCCGGCACCGACCCCTCGGCCACGACCGCACAGGGAGCCCCCGGCGTCAACCTCTGGACGTGAGGTCGGCGACGTTTACGTTGAGTCAACGCAAACTTCGTTGCACTACCCCGATCGGGGTTCTGTTGTGTCGCCTCGTCTCGCCGATGCCACTGTCGGGCCACCTCCTGACCCGAATGGGCGGCTTTACCGCAGGTTGCGGACTGGGCCTTGACCTTTGCGGTCGCGGCCGGGGCGGTGGACGACCGCGTTCGCCCCGGCACCGTAGACAGCCGCTGGACACGCGGCCGTTCGAGTCGCGACCCCGGCGTCCGGACCGCCCTGCCCGGGTCGGCCGACGACGCGGTGGGCAGGCCACCCCAGGTGGAATTCCGAGCGGCTCTTCCCCGGCGGCTCGGAGCCGTTGGGCGGAGTGGCGGAACAGGGAGACGTGCGGGTGCGCGCGTGCCTCCCCTCGACGACGAAACGGCGGCGCGTTGATGACGGCGAAACGGCGGTGGCGTTGATCCGGGGGCGGTGTTCGCCGGATCGGTGACGACAACCGCTCGTGAACCCCTCGGCGCGAGCACCTCGGCGCGAACCCCGACCACGTGCGGACACGCCGCGGTCGCACGTCCTTTCGCGGAGCCGGTCGACTCCAGGTGTCGCATCCGGTTGCTACGCGGACGAACCGCGGCCGCCTTTCCGGCAAGACCGTATTCCACTCGACCACCGGCGCCGATCCGGACTCCCGATCACCCCGTGATCCGTTCTCGGCACGACCGCCAAGAAGGCGGATCCCCCGTCCGGGCGGCGGTGGAACGTTCGCCACCGGATCGTCCCGGCCGGCCGCGGGCGGATCGGGAAACGCGCATTTTCCCTGCGTGGACCTGAGGGATCGGGGCCCGGATCGCCGCACAACGGC
>NZ_JBHWIE010000724.1:0-1446 GCF_042732085.1 Actinosynnema sp. NPDC059797 | reverse complement strand
GGCGCGAACCCCGGCCGGACGGCCCGCGCGCGGTCGGCGAACAGGGCGACCGCCTGCGCCTCGGGCAGCGGGTCGAGCGGGCGCAGCACCTCACCGGTGACGCCGAGCGGTTCCCGGCTCGTGGCGAGCACGCGCAGCCGGGGGCAGCGGGCGAGCAGGTCTGCGGCGAACTCCGCGGCGCCGTCGACCAGGTGCTCGCAGTTGTCCAACAGCAGCAGGCCGTCGCGGTCGGCCAGGACGTCGGCGGGTTCGTCGGTGGTGCCGAGCGCGGAGCGCACCGCGGACCCGATGCCGTCCGCCGCGACCACCGGCGACAGGTCGACCAGCCACGCCCCGTCCGGCGCGGTCGCGAGCACGCGCTCGGCGACCTCCACGGCCAGCCGCGTCTTGCCCGCGCCGCCGGCGCCGGTGAGCGTGACCAGCCGGGCGTTCGCGAGCGCCCGGACCACCTCGTCGAGTTCGCGGTCGCGACCGACGAAGCTGGTCAGCCGGGCGGGCAGCGGCGACCGCCGCACCGGCGCGCGCAGGGCCTGCCGGTGGGCTTCGCGCAGCTCCGGTCCGGGGTCCGCGCCCAGTTCCTCGGCCAGCAGCGCACGGGCGCGCTCGTGGGCCACGAGGGCTTCGGCCTGGCGGCCACGCGCGCACAGGGCGCGCATCAGGCGGGCGTGCAGCCCCTCGCGCAGCGGCGTCGCGGCGACCAGCTCCTCGATCTCGGCGACCAGGTCCGGCGCGCCGCCCGCCGCGAGGTCCCGGTCGATGCGGGCTTCGAGGGCGCCGAGCCGCAGCTCGGTCAGTCGGGCGACCGGGGCCCGCGCGAACCCGGCGTCGGCGACGTCCGCGGGCAGCGCGCCCCGCCACAGGACCAGCGCCTCGTGCGGACGCCCCTCGGCGACGGCGCGGGCGAAGACCTCGGTGTCGATCTCCTCGCGCGGGACGTCCAGCCGGTAGCCGGTGGGGTGGGAGCCGATCGCGTCCCGGCCGAGGGCCCGGCGCAGCCTGGCGACCAGCGACTGGAGGGCGGCGGCGGGGTCGGCGGGCGCGGCGTCCGGCCACAGGTCGGCGATCAGCCGGTCGGTGGTGACCACCCGGCCCGCGTCCAGGACCAGCCGGACCAGCAGTGCGCGCAGCATCGCCCCGCCGAGGTGGACGGGCTCGCCGTCCGGGCCGGAGACCTCCAGGCGGCCGAGCACCCTGATCCGCACGCCGCCATTCTCTCAGGGAGGCGGTGCGGAGCCGGTCCGGCGGGAACGTCGGCGAATGACGGGCGCGGGTGGCAGGCGGTCCGGTGGGAACGTCGGCGAGTGGTGGGCGCGGGTGGGAGGCGGCCCGGCGGCGACAGCGACACATCGTCTAGCACGACGCCGACCGCGAAGCACCCGCCCTAGCGCCACTCGTCCTGCGCAGTCTCGAATACGAAGAAGACGCTGCCGACGAAGTAGGGAGTGA
>NZ_JBHWIE010000723.1:0-1463 GCF_042732085.1 Actinosynnema sp. NPDC059797 | reverse complement strand
GAGTCGTACGGTCGGGACGCGCGAGTCGTACGTTCAGGGCGGGTGAGTCGTACGTTCAGGACGCGTGAGTCGTAGGTTCAGTGCCCCGTCCTTTGTCAGGCGTCCAAAAACGGGATCAGTTGTTCCTCCTCGTAGGTCAGGTGCGCCTCCAGGTCGGTGATCAGCCGGTCGACGTCGGCGCGGAGGGTGGTCGGGTCGTTCCGGTCCAGGGTCCGCTGGAGTTCGGCCAGGAGGGCCGAGAGGTGCTCGTGCTCCTGGCGCAGGCGGTCCAGGGTCGGGGTCAGTTCCGGGAACCTGGTCTCCAGCGCGGGGAACGTGGCGGTGTCCTCCGCGGTGTGGTGGAAGCGCAAACCCTGGCACGCGGTCAGGCAGTTGACCTTCAGCTGGGCTCCGAGGGTGCTGCCGGATGCCTCCACCTCGCGGCGGATCGTCCGGAGTTCACGGCGGAAGGCGTCGTGGATAAGCCTGAGGCCCTCCCCCCAGCTCGACGCGTTCGGCGGGCCGCCGGCGATCTGCTCCAGGGCCACGACGGGGATCGGCCGGGTGGTCTTGGCCTGGTACTCGGCCCAGCCCGGCTCGGCCTCCACGGCGCGGGCCCAGATCTCGTCCCGTTCGGGTTGCGCCAGGACGGTCGCCTTGGCGTCGTAGGTGAAGACGCCGTCCTCCACCTGGACGACCGGGTTCGCCTGGAGGTTGTGGAACCAGTCCGGGTGGTGCGGGGCGCCGCCGGC
Organism: Actinosynnema sp. NPDC059797; assembly: GCF_042732085.1. Lineage (NCBI taxonomy): Bacteria > Bacillati > Actinomycetota > Actinomycetes > Pseudonocardiales > Pseudonocardiaceae > Actinosynnema > Actinosynnema sp. NPDC059797. The sequence goes on along the minus strand of NZ_JBHWIE010000723.1, from coordinate 732 downwards.
CGAGGCGATGACCAGGATGCGGTCGCCGTCCGGCAGGTAGCCGACCGGGGTGGTGTGGCGGTTGCCCGACTTGGCGCCCGTGGTGGTCAGCAGGATGAGCCTGCCGCCCTCGAACGGGCCGCCCACGCGGCCGTTGTTGGCGCGGAACTCGTCGATCACTTGTTGGTTGAAATCCATGCGGTGCTCCTGGGCGTTTTTGGGCGTGGCGAAATGGCCACGGATTGATTCAGCCGTGTTGGCGCGTTGGTATGCGGTTGGTGGAGGGAGAGGTGTGGAGCGGGTGAGGTGGCAGCGCGGGCGCGCTGGGGCGGTTGAGAACGCCCTGAAGCTGGGCGGTTGAGAACGCCCTGAAGCCAGGGTGGTTCAGGAAGCCCTGGGAGTGGGTGCGTCGCGCTGGTGGCGCGTTCCGGCGACGCTGGAACGCGTGTTGTCCTGTGCGCGGAAACCCGGTGGTGCGGCGGGCCTCGGGCCCGCCCGGCGGTCACGCCGTGGCCGGGTGACTCTCTCGTGCTTGGCTCAAGGCCGACCCGGCAGTCACGGGGGTGAGCTTATAGGTGGTTGTCGGAGGGCGGCAATGGGGGATGAAGATTAAAAGCGGTCGCTCGCCGCTGGGCAGGCCTCCGGAGAGGAAAAACAACTTGCTGCTCGTGGTCTCCCCGTATGGCCTGCCTGAGGCAACCACACTCGTCAAGGGGTCCGAAGGGCGTGGACCCCTTGACAAGCGCGGTTGGG
>NZ_JBHWIE010000722.1:0-1499 GCF_042732085.1 Actinosynnema sp. NPDC059797 | reverse complement strand
GGGTGCACCCCGAGTCCTCGTCCCACGGCGCCCGCGACGGGCGCGTCCGAGGCGCACGACCCGGCCGACGGCCCACCACCGGAGGTTCTAGACCCGTTGTCCGGCTCCGATCCCCGGCGGTCCAATGATCCCGGCGCCGCGTGGGGCAGCCACCGGCTCCCACCTGCCGCATCGCCCGGGTCGCACCGGCGGCACCGGTCGGTCGAACCGAACAGGAGATGACCTTGGACGAGGCGTACGACTACGCGCGCGGCAGCACGGCGATCTGGCCGGGAACCGACCACCTGGTCCCCGAGTCGGTGATCACCGAACTCGCCACCCACACCGAGGAGAACGACCGCACCGGCCGGCTGGCCGACCGCAGCGTCGAGGCGCTGCGGGAGTGCGGCTACCTGGGGCTCCCGGTGCCGGTGAACTTCCACGGCGGCGGCGCGTCGCTCCTGGAGTGCTGCGCGGTGCAGCGCCGCGTCGGCGCGGCGGACCCGGCGCTCTCGATCGGCATGAACATGCACCTGTTCTCCATGGGGTACATGGTCGAGCACTGGCTGCGGCACCGCGACGAGTCGTGGCGCGCGCTGGAGTCGATCACGCGACAGCGGCAGATCATCGTCTCCGCGTTCGCGGAGCCCGGTCTGGGCGGCAGCCTGACCCGCTCCAACTGCACCGCGCGCCGCGAGGGCGACAAGTGGATCGTCAACGGCGTGAAGGTGCCCTGCTCCCTGGCCGAGCGCAGCGACGTGCTGAACTTCCAGATGGTGGACGAGGCGGGCGGCCCGGAGAGCCTGTTGGTGGCCGTCCTGCCGACCGACTCGCCGGGTGTCGTGGTGGAGCGCACCTGGAACACGCTCGGGATGCGCGCGTCGGAGTCCGACACCATCCGCCTGGTCGACTGCCCGGTGCCCGACGAGGCGATCGTGCACCGCGGGCCGCAGGGCGGTGTCGGTGACGAGGTGTTCGCCGCCGGCACCGCGTGGTTCTGCACCACGGCCACGGCGTGCTACCTCGGCGTGGCCCAGGCGGCCCTGGACCAGGCCAGGCGCGCCCTGACCGGCTCGAAGATCAGCTACCTGGGCGCGCGGCGCGCCGACCTGCCGTCGTTCCAATCGGCCCTGGGCGACATCCTGGTCGAGATCCTGCCGCTGGACGCCGCGTGCGCCCGCATCGCCGGCCTGATCGACGAGCGCAAGCTGGACCCCCGCAACCTGACGCCGGCGGTGCTGGCGCTGCGGCACCAGTCGGTGGACATCGCCATCCGGGCCGTGGAACTGGCCTCGGAGCTGGTCGGCGTCGCCTCCTACAGCGCGGCGGGCCCCGCCTCGCGCCTCATCCGGGACGTGCACGCGGCCCGCTACCACCCGCCGACGCGGTTCGTGACGCGGCAGCTGCTGGGCCGCTGGGCGCTCGGCCTGCCGTGGAACTTCGACCTGGCGGAGCGCCCGTTCGAGATGTGAACCGGTCGACCACCCCGACCGGGGACCCCGGTCTGCCGCTCCCGGCAG
>NZ_JBHWIE010000721.1:0-1506 GCF_042732085.1 Actinosynnema sp. NPDC059797 | reverse complement strand
AGGCCGGCCAGCACCTCGCTGAGCTTGGTGGTGACCTCGGGGTCGTCGGCCGGGTGGGTCTCGGCGAAGCGGGTGACCGAGCCCGGCACCGACAGGGTCACGTCGTCGAGCACGACGCCGCCCGCGATGCCCGCGGCCTTGCGCGCCTCGTCCTGCGCCCACACGCCGCCGTACTGGCCGAACGCGGTGCCGATCACGGCCACCGGCTTGCCCTTCAGGGCACCCGCGCCGAAGGGCCGGGACAGCCAGTCGATGGCGTTCTTCAGCACGGCCGGGATGGTGCCGTTGTACTCCGGGGAGAACAGCAGCACGGCGTCGGCGCGGCGGGTCGCCTCGCGCAGGCTGGTCGCGGCGGCGGGCACGACGTCCTCGACGTCGATGTCCTCGTTGTAGAAGGGCACGTCGGCGAGCCCCTCGTACACCTCGATCTCCACGCCCTCGGGAGCGAGCCGGACAGCGGTCTCGGCGAGCTGGCGGTTGTGCGAGCCGGCGCGGAGGCTGCCGACGAGCGCGAGGATGTGGACGGTCATGTTGAACCCCCATGTGGGTGCGGTCGAACGCTGCACCCGGCATAAACGGACCACGGTCCGCTTCTCTTCCGGCTAGGCTGCGGACGTGATCGACGCCACGTCGCCGCCACCGGAACCCGGCGACGGGTCCGGCACCCGCGGCCCGCTGCCGGTGCTCAACCCCGGGCCGCGCCTGCGGGCCGACGCGGCGCGCAACCGGGCCCGGCTGCTGGAGGCCGCGGCCAGGCTGGCGGCGGAGCACGGCGCGGCGAACCTCACCATGGAGGCCGTCGCCGCCGCGGCCTCGGTCGGCAAGGGCACGGTGTCACGGCGCTTCGGCGACCGCGCCGGCCTGCTGCTGGCCCTGCTCGACCACCACGAGCGGCGGTTGCAGGAGGCGTTCCTCGGCGGCCCGCCGCCGCTGGGGCCCGGCGCCGACCCCGACGCGCGCCTGCTGGCCTTCGGACCGGCCGTGATGCGCCACGAGCGCGCCCACCTGGACATGTACCTGGCCGCCGACCCCGCGCCGCTGCGCCGCTTCACCGTGCCCCCGTACCGGCTGCGCCTGACCCACGTGGCGGTGCTGCTGCGGCAGGCCGGCACGGCGGCGGACGCGGAGCTGACCGCCCACGTGCTGCTGGCGGCCCTGGACACCGCGCTGGTCGACCACCTGCTGACGCAACCGGGTTTCACCCTGGAGCGGCTGGAGGCCGGGTGGCGCGACCAGGTCGCCAGGGCGGTCGCCGACCCGGCCTGACCCGCCCGGCGGGGTTCACCGGCCCCGCGGCCGGGCGGTGAGCGCGACCACCGCAGCGGTGCAGGCCAGCAGGGCGGCGAGACCGAGCAGGCCGACGCCGAGCGTGGTGGCGGCGGCGAGCGCGCCGACGAGCAGCGGACCGCCGGCGTCGCCGAGTTCGCGGCCGACCTCGGCGGAGCCCAGGGTCTGCCCGAGGCGTTCCTCCGGGGTGGTGGCGGCCAGGTGGGCGAACCCGATCGG
>NZ_JBHWIE010000720.1:0-1513 GCF_042732085.1 Actinosynnema sp. NPDC059797 | reverse complement strand
GCCTGCGGTGATGCATCTTGGCCACACCACGGACCACCCCCGCATGCGCGGGGAGCACGAGGTGGGGATGATCGGGTTGTTCGAGCCCGGCGGACCACCCCCGCATGCGCGGGGAGCACCAAGGACGACAACCCGCCCGAGCCCAACCAGCGGGACCACCCCCGCATGCGCGGGGAGCACGAGATCGAGCTGGTGTGGGCGGCGGTCGGGAAGGGACCACCCCCGCATGCGCGGGGAGCACGACGAGTACCGCATCGGCATCGGCCGGGAACCCGGACCACCCCCGCATGCGCGGGGAGCACCGCGGGCGGCAGACCCGGAGGTTTGATTGACCGGGACCACCCCCGCATGCGCGGGGAGCACGCCGCGGTGTCGGCGGGCCAGGGCGTGATCGACGGACCACCCCCGCATGCGCGGGGAGCACGCCGAGGGCCTCACCCGGATCAAGGTGCCCTACGGACCACCCCCGCATGCGCGGGGAGCACAACGCGGCGCTGTCGCCCGCCCCGGGGCTGGTCGGACCACCCCCGCATGCGCGGGGAGCACGACCGCACGCCCTCGACGTTGCTGCGCATCTCCGGACCACCCCCGCATGCGCGGGGAGCACCTGTCCGCGCCGAGCGCGGCCACCCCGTTCGCCGGACCACCCCCGCATGCGCGGGGAGCACGCGGGGAAAATCCTCTCCTGGTGCTCCTGGCACGGACCACCCCCGCATGCGCGGGGAGCACTCTCCGCCCTGGGGGCTCCGAGTTGACCACAGCGGACCACCCCCGCATGCGCGGGGAGCACCGGTTCCAGCTGCGCCTGTTCGCCCCGGACCCGGGACCACCCCCGCATGCGCGGGGAGCACGTCACCCGCCGCGCCGCCGCCCGCTGGGGCCCGGGACCACCCCCGCATGCGCGGGGAGCACGATGCGCGCATGGGAGGTGCTGGGATACGCGAAGGACCACTCCCGCATGCGCGGGGAGCACTACCTCGCGGCCGTGCCCGCCGAGACGCTGTTCGGACCACCCCCGCATGCGCGGGGAGCACTGCGTCAGCTTCACCTGAGCCCCGGTGACGCCGGGACCACCCCCGCATGCGCGGGGAGCACGGGGTGTGGGCCGGCATCCAGCGCCAGGCGTGGGGACCACCCCCGCATGCGCGGGGAGCACTGGCAGGAACGCCGGGTGCGCCGGTGGCGGAAGGGACCACCCCCGCATGCGCGGGGAGCACGCCACGTGGTGTTGCATGTTGCTGATCACCACCGGACCACCCCCGCATGCGCGGGGAGCACGCACGAGTGAGCGTGTACGGATCGGCGCTGGCGGGACCACCCCCGCATGCGCGGGGAGCACACTTCTTGACCAGGGACTTTGCAGGCCGGTGTGTGCGTTTTTATTCGGTTCGTTCCGGTCTCGTATATCGGTGGCCGTTCGTGCGTTCGGAGTTGGGTGTCGGCGGTGGACGGCGTGATGGAGGGCGGTCGGCCGTTCGTTCAGGTGGGGGTCGGTCAGCGTCTGCCGTAGCGG
>NZ_JBHWIE010000719.1:0-1517 GCF_042732085.1 Actinosynnema sp. NPDC059797 | reverse complement strand
TCCCTGCACACCTGTGGAGGCCCGTTTCCGTGAAATGTTGATCCGTTTCGGCCCGCGGTTCAACACCTGTTGACGACAAGGGGGCACCGGCTCTCTACGCTCGTCGGCGGGAACCAGTGCGACGGGATGGGGTCGTCCATGAGGTACAGAACCGCTCTCGTGACCGGCGCGTCGAAGGGAATCGGCACGTACTTCGCCGCGGAGTTGGCCGAGGCGGGTACGTCCCTCGTCTTGGTGGCACGCCGGGTCGAGTTGTTGGAGAACCTGGCCGGCGAATTGCGGGAGCGTTTCCAGGTCGAGGTCGAGGTGTTGCCGGCCGATCTCACGGACCCCGACGCTTTGACGACTGTCCAAGAAAGGTTGGCCGATCCCGAGAGGCCCGTCGACCTGTTGGTCAACAACGCCGGCGCGTTGACCACGGGGCCGTTCGCCCAATTGCCGCTCAACGGTGAAATCAGACAGCTCGAATTGAACGTGATGGCGTTGGTCCGGCTGACCCACAGCGCTCTCGGGCCCATGGTGGTGCGGGGGAGGGGCGGGGTGGTCAACGTGTCCTCGATCGCCGGTGAGGCACCCACCCCGTACAGCGCGACCTACTGCGCGGGGTACGCGTTCGTGACCAACTTCAGCCAGGGCGTGCACATGGAGGTCGCCGAGCACGGCGTGCACGTGACGGCGCTGCTGCCCGGCTTCACCGCGCCCGGCGCGGACGGACCCCGCATCCAGCACCCCCGGCAGGTGGTGCGCGAGGCGCTGGGCGCGCTCGTGGCCGGCAAGCCGCTGTGCATCCCCGGCGGGCGGAACAAGGCGGCCGCCGCGTTCGCCCGGCTGGCCCCGCGCGGCGTGGTGCGATCGGTCATGGAGGGCGTGGCGTCCGCCGGCGCCCCGACCGAGGCGGCCCGCTCGTGACCGGCCTGATCCCGCCGGGGAAGTGGGTGGTGGACCCCGCGCGCAGCAAGCTGGGCTTCACCGTCCGCCACCTGACCTTCCGCGTGGTCAACGGCCTGGTCCCGGTGCGCGCCGGGGAGATCGTGCTGGCCGAGGACGGCCGCACCGCGCACGCGAGCGCCGAGCTGGACCTGGCCGGCGTCGACACCGGCAACCCGCTGCGCGACGACTTCATCCGCTCCGAGCGGTTCTTCGACGTCGAGCGCTTCCCCACGGTGACCTACCGCTCGCTCACCGCGACCCCGGTCGGTCCGCACTGGTTCACCACCGGGGAGCTGCGGATTGCCGAAACCGCCGCCCCGATCGGACTGCGGGTCACCTGGGGCGCCACCGCCCGGGACCGGCACGGCGACCTGAGGGGCAGGCTGATCGCCGTCGGCGAGCTGCGCAGGCGGGACCTGGGCATCGTCATCGGCGGCCGGGTCGGCGACAGCGCCGCCGTGCTGGGGACGAAGGTGCGGTTGAGGCTCGACGTGCAGGTGGTCCGCCCCGCCGAGGTGTTCCGGGCCGAGGGCCCCTGAGCCGCGGGGGCCGGGCCGGGCAGTCGTCGACCGTGAGGTTTAGTTTTA
>NZ_JBHWIE010000718.1:0-1519 GCF_042732085.1 Actinosynnema sp. NPDC059797 | reverse complement strand
TCACCATGCTGACCGGGCCCGAGGCCGTGGACGCGGTGTTCTCCGGCCCCGACGGCGCGGCCGCCGGCCTCGCGGACGGCGCGCTGGTGGTGGAGATGTCGACGATCGGCCCGCGGGCCGTCGCCGCGCTGCGCGACCTCCTGCCGGACGGCGTCCGGCTCGTCGACGCCCCGGTCAAGGGCAGCCTGCCCGCGGCGGCGTCCGGCGAGCTGGGCATCTACGCCGGCGGCGCGGACGAGGACGTCGCGGCGGCCTCCGACGTGCTGGCGGTGCTCGGCAAGGTCAAGCACGTCGGGCCGCTCGGCGCGGGCGCGTCGGTCAAGCTGCTGGTCAACATCGTGCTGGGCGCCTCGTTCGTGATGGTCGGCGAGGCGCTGGCGCTGGCCGACGAGCTGGGCCTGGACACCGAGCTGGCGCTGACCGCGCTGGAGGGCACCGTCGTCAGCCCCCTCGTGCCGAGGGTGCGCAAGAAGCTCGACGACCCGGGCGCCACCCAGTTCGCCCTCGGCCTGGCCGAGAAGGACCTGCGGCTGGTGCTGGAGGCGGGCGGCGTCGCCGACGGCGTGGTGGCGGGCGCCCGGGCGCGGCTGGCCGCGGCGGTGCGGGACGGCCTGGACGACCACGACATCAGCGCGGTGCTCGGTCACCTGCGCGGGAAGTAGCGGCCGTGCCGCGGTTTCGCCGGACCGAGGTCCTGGAGCGGCTGCGCGCCAAGGCCGCGCGGGGCGAGGTGGTCGTCGGCGGCGGTGCCGGGACGGGCCTGTCGGCCAAGTGCCAGGAGGACGGCGGCGTCGACCTGCTGACGGTGTTCAACTCCGGCCGGTACCGGATGGCGGGCCGCGGCTCGCTGGCCGGGCTGCTGGCCTACGGCAACGCCAACGAGGTCGTCGTCGAGATGGGCCGGGAGATCCTGCCCGTGGTGAGGAGCACGCCGGTCCTCGCGGGCGTCAACGGCACCGACCCGTTCTTCGACCCGGAGGTCTTCCTCCCCGAACTGGCGCGGATGGGGTTCTGCGGCGTGCAGAACTTCCCGACCGTCGGCCTGATCGACGGCAACTTCCGGGCCAACCTCGAAGCCACCGGCATGGGGTTCGACCTGGAGGTGGCGCTGATCGCCGCCGCCGCGGCGCACGACCTGCTCACCGCGCCGTACGTGTTCTCCGCGGAGGACGCGGCGGCGATGGCCGAGGCGGGCGCGGACATCGTGGTCTGCCACCTGGGGCTGACCGTGGGCGGCACCATCGGCGCGGTCTCCTCCCGGGGCCTGGACGAGAGCGCGGTGCTGCTCCAGGAGTGGGCCGACGCCGCGCGCGCCGTGCGGGCCGACGTGCTGGTGCTGTGCCACGGCGGCCCGATCGCCGAACCGGAGGACGTGCGGCGGGTGCTCGCCGCCACCACGGGCGTCCACGGCTTCTACGGCGCGTCGTCGCTGGAGCGGATGCCGGTCGAGGAGGCGATCACCGCGCAGACCCGCCGCTTCACCGGCCTGACCCGGCCGGTGGGCTGACCCGTCCCGGGG
>NZ_JBHWIE010000717.1:0-1525 GCF_042732085.1 Actinosynnema sp. NPDC059797 | reverse complement strand
TCTCGGTGCTGGAGCTGTTCGGTCCGCTGACCTCCGGCGGCCGGGTCGTCCTCGCCACCGCCGACGAGGTGCGCGAACCGTCCGCGTTGCACCGGCTGATCACCCGGTGCGGGATCACGGTCGCCCAGGCGACCCCCGGCCTGTGGCGCGCGCTCCTCGACGCCTTCCCGGACGCGCTGCGCGGGGTGAGGGTCCTGGTCGGCGGCGAGGCCCTGCCCGTCCCGCTGGCGCGCGACCTGCACGCGTCGGCCGCGTCCGCGCTGAACGTGTACGGGCCGACCGAGACGACGGTGTGGTCGACGGCGTCCGTCGTGGACGGCGGCGCGCCGTCGATCGGCTCGCCGATGGCGGGCGTGCGGTGCTTCGTGCTGGACGAGCGGCTGCGCGTGGTGCCGCCGGGCGTGGTGGGCGAGCTGTACGTCGCGGGCGCCGGCGTCGGCCGCGGCTACGTCGGCTCGGCGGGGCTGACCGCGTCCCGGTTCGTCGCGGACCCGTTCGGCACCGGGGAGCGGGTGTACCGCACGGGCGACCGCGCGCGGTGGTCGCGGGACGGGCGGCTGGAGTTCGTCGGCCGGACCGACGACCAGGTCAAGGTCCGGGGTTTCCGGGTCGAGCTGGGCGAGGTCGAAGCCGCCCTGCGCGCCCAGCCCGGCGTGGTCGCCGCGGCCGCCGCGGTGCGGGAGGACCAGCCGGGCGACAGCCGCCTCGTCGGGTACGTCGTCGGCGCGGTCGACCGCGCCGCGCTCACCGCCGGCGTCGCCGGGGTGCTGCCCGAGTACATGGTCCCGTCGGTCCTCGTCGTGCTGGACGAGCTGCCCCTCAACGCGAACGGCAAGGTGGACCGCCGCGCGCTGCCCGCTCCGGTGGTCCGGTCGGGTGCCGGGAGGGCGCCCTCGTCGCAGCGCGAGGAGGTCCTGTGCGGGTTGTTCGCCGACGTGCTGGGCGTCGAGCGCGTTGACCCGGACGACGGCTTCTTCGCCCTCGGCGGGCACTCGCTCCTGGTGACGCGCCTGGTCGGCAGGGTGAGGTCCGCGCTGGGCGTCGAGGTGGCGGTGCGCCAGGTGTTCGACTCCCCGACCCCGGCGGGACTCGCCCGCGCGCTGTCGGCCGCCGGCCCGGCGCGGGCCGGCGTGGTGGCCGGACCGAGGCCCGACCGCGTCCCGCTGTCCTCCGCGCAGCTCGGGCTGTGGTTCCTCCAGCGCCTCGACGGCGGCGGCGCGTACCACCTGCCGGTGCCGCTGCGCCTGACCGGCGAGCTGGACGCCGCCGCGGTCGCCGCCGCGCTGGGTGACGTGGTGGCCAGGCACGAGGCCCTCCGAACCCTGGTGGTCGAGGACGCCGCGGGCCCCCACCAGGTCGTGCTGCCCGCCGCGCCGTTCCCGGTGGCCGTCGCCGGGCACGACGGCGCCGCGGTGGCCGCCGAGGTGGCCCGCCCGTTCGACCTGGCCACCGAGCCGCCGGTGCGCGCCACCCTGTTCCGGGTGGCGCGGGACGAGCACCTGCTCCTGCTCGTCCTGCACCACAT
>NZ_JBHWIE010000716.1:0-1547 GCF_042732085.1 Actinosynnema sp. NPDC059797 | reverse complement strand
GGTCCCGCTCGGCGCGGCGGGCCCTGAGCCGGCCCCGCGCGGCCTCGTCCAGGGTCGATCCCCACAGCCCGGCCACGGGCAGCGTCGCGGCCGTCGCCGGGGTCCACGCCGCCGTCCACCGCGTGGTCAGCGCGTCGCCGCCGCCGACACCGGTCGTCGCGGTCTCGGTCGCGTAGGTCACGCCGAGCACCGCGAGCCGGCGCAGCGCCACCTCGCGCCGGGCGTCCAGCGCCGAGCGCAGCGGGTCCAGCCGCAGCGCGACCGGCTCCCGCGAGCCGGGGCCGGGCAGCCGCAGCGAGGCCAGCAGCTCCTCGACGGCGGGCACCAGGCCGGACTTGGGCGTGCCGGGCGCGAGCACGCCGGTGCGGTGCCCCACCAGCACGTCACCGGCCGCGCGCGCCACCACGCGCCCGCGTCCCAGCGGCTCGGCGTGGGTCAGCACGGTCTGCACCGCCTCGACCACCTCGCCGCGGCCGGGCGCGGGCAGCCCGCGCAACCGGGCCAGGTCGGTCGCCAGCCGCAGGGCTTCGCGCGCCTCACCCGGCCCGGCGGGGTGGCCCAGCTCCCGGATCCGCGCGCAGATCCGCACGATCATCGCCGCCGCGGCCGCCTCCACCGCGGCCGGGTCCCCGCCCGCCTCCAGCACGGCCTGCTGCCACTCGGGGTCGCGGATGCCCGCCGGGTAGCCGGAGCGCTCGTCCAGCAGGGCGAAGCCGTAGGGCACGAGGGAGGTGACGACGTCGGACGGCGGTGGCGGCGTCTCGTCGAGGTGCCCCTGCAGCAGGGCCGGCGCGTGGAACGAGCCGATCACGGCGGCGCAGCGCCGGTCGCCCGCCCGCGCCACCTCCCGCCGCATCCACGCCTCGCGGCGCAGGTCGAACGGGTCGACCCCGGTCACCGCCGCGTCCTCGCGCAGCGCCCAGCCGACCAGCAGCGCGGCCCGCCGCACCGCCTCGGCGGTCTGGCCGGGCGCGGCCGCCTCGACCAGCCGGTCCCACAGGTCGTCGCCGTCGCGGCCGGTGGTGGCGCGGCGCAGCGCGTCGGTCAGCGGGGACGCGCCCCGCCCGCCCGACCGGCGCTCGTCGCCGCGCAGCGCCAGCGGCAGGTCGCACGGCCGCACCTCGACGCCGTTGCGGAACGCCCACCGGATCGCGGCCAGCTCCGGGGAGAAGTCCGCGAACGGGTAGAACGCCAACTCGCCGCCGTCGCGCGCCGCCCCGGACAGGGCGACCGGCGCCACCAGGTCCGGCGCGGCCAGGTGCGGCAGCCACTCCCCCAGCTCGGCGGGCAATTCGACCAGCAGCACGTCCGGGGCGCACGCCTCCAGCAGGGCGGGCACCACCGCCGCCAGCGCGGGCGAGTGGTGCCGCACCCCGATCAGGAACGGCGCGCGGTGACCGGCCAGCCGCTCGACGACCTCGGAGGTGGGTGACGCCGCCCCGACGGCCCCCGCGGCGGAGGCGGGTACCGCTCCCGCCTCCGCCGCCGGTCGCGCGTCGACCGCCGCGGGCGTCGGCGCCCCGCCCGCCACCTCAGGCGTCGAGGAC
>NZ_JBHWIE010000715.1:0-1555 GCF_042732085.1 Actinosynnema sp. NPDC059797 | reverse complement strand
GTCCGAAGCCACCTTCACCTGCGCGCACGAGGAGCCGCGGGCGCCCGCGCGGGACGCGAGCCCGGCGGTGGGCGCGCGGTCGTCCCGAACGGGAAGCCCTCGAGCGGCTGCCCGGCCCCGGCGCCCGGTCAGCCGCGCCGGTGGGACGCGCCCGGGGTGTGGCCGAACGAGCGGCGGAAGAGCTCGATGAACGCGCTGGCCGACGACCACCCGCTGCGGTGCGCCACCGCGGTCACCGGCACGTCGTCGGCCAGCAGGCGCAGGGCGTGGTAGAGGCGGAGCTGGGTGCGCCACTGCGGGAAGGTCATGCCCAGGTCGGCGCGGAACAGCCGGCTCAGGGTGCGTTCGCCCACCCCGACGGACGCGCCCAGCTCGGCCAGGGTGCGCGGGTCGGCCGGGTCGTCGTGCAGCACGGCGCACAGCGCCACCAGCCTGGGGTCGCGGGGCGCGGGCAGCTGGACGGCCCGCCGGGGCGAGGCGCGGAGCTGGTCCAGCAGCACGGCGCGCAGCCGCCGCCGCTCGGGGCGGTCCTCGTCCGGCTCGCGGGTGTAGGCGACGATCAGCTCCCGCAGCAGCGGGCTCACGGCGAGCACGGTCGGCTCGCGCAGGCCGAGCGGGTTGGTCCGGGCGGGCAGGCCGACCAGGTGGAGGACGACCCGGCCGTGGGCGCGGTGCGCGTGCGCGGTGCCCGCCGGCACCCAGATCGCCTGCGTCGCCGGGGCGAACCAGGTGCCCGCGCCCGTCGTCACCGCCACCACGCCGGAGGCGGCGTAGGCGATCTGGTGCTCGTCGTGGCGGTGCGCGTCGATGGCCGCCGACGGCCCCAGCCGCCGGGTCCGCGTCGGGGCCCGCGGCAGGTGGCGGATTTCCGGCATGGACTGGCACTTTATCGGAAGCGGGACAGCGGTCGCGGCGGCGAGGCTCCCGGCATGGCCAAGAGTTCCCGCCACCGCCGCGGTCCGGTGACCCTGCTGTCGACCGGTCACGCGTGCGTGGACGTCTACCAGGGGTCGGTCGCCGCGCTGGTGCCGTTCCTCGTGTCCGAACGGGCTTACCCGTACGCGGCCGCCGCCGGCGTGGTGCTGGCGGCGTCGCTGCTGTCCTCCGTCGCGCAGCCGCTCTTCGGGGTGCTCGCCGACCGCCGGTCGGTGCCGTGGCTGCTGCCGGTGAGCACCCTCGCCGCCGGGGCGGGCATCGCCCTGTGCGGCCTCACCGGGCAGTACGCGCTCACCCTGGCGGTGGTCGCCCTCTCGGGCGTCGGGGTGGCCGCGTACCACCCGGAGGCCGCCCGGGTCGCCAGGATCGCCGGCCGCGGCGACGACGCGGCGATGGGCTGGTTCAGCCTCGGCGGCAACCTCGGGTTCGCCGCCGCGCCGCTCCTGGTCTCCGGGGTGGTCGGCGCCGGGGGCCTGGCCGCGTCACCGCTGCTGGTGCTCCCGGCGCTCGTCGGGGCGCTGCTCTGCGCGGCGGCGCTGCGGTCGACGGGCAGGCGGCTGCCGCCCCGGGCCGACGACGCGTCCCGGTCACCGGCGGGCCGCGACGACCGGGCGTCGTT
>NZ_JBHWIE010000714.1:0-1565 GCF_042732085.1 Actinosynnema sp. NPDC059797 | reverse complement strand
GTTACCCCCCCTGGCACACGTCTTGTGCCCGGCCGGGCGCGGGCGGGGCCGGGTCCCCCGGGGGTCACCGGACCCGCCGCGCGCCGGACCGCAGTGCTCTCGACCGCCGTGCCGAAGCGCTCGACCGGCAGGCCGGTCGGGGCTCAGACCCGGGTCATGGTGGAGGAGTACCCGCCACCGCCGGGGTAGACCCACTCACCGGTGACCGTGGCGCCGTCGGCGCTGAACGTGCCTCGGTAGTAGGCCGGGCTGCCCTTCGCGCCACCCCAGATGGTCAGCGTGTCGCCGGCCGGCTCGTAGACGTAGTCCAGGGTGTTGCCGGTCGAGTCGTAGAACCGGGACACCACGTCCGCGCCCGCGGGTTCGCCGAACGGGCGCAGGTTGCCGATCACCTCCAGCCCCGTGACCGGCTGCCCGAACTGGGTGAGCTCGACGTGCTGGAGCAGGAAGAACCGGCCGGGCATCCACTCGTACCGCACGGTTCCCTCGGCGCCGCCGGTCACCTCCCACGTGCCCACCAGTCGGTCCAGGGCCCGCAGGTCGGCGCTCGGCTCGATGGTCGTCTCGGTCATGTCGTCCTCCTCGGGTTGTTCGCTGTGCACCGGTACCTCGGAGGCGCGGCCCCGGCCTCGACACCGGTCCTCGGTGACTCGGGTCACATCGGGCGCATGTCGAGATCGGCGGGTCGGCGACGTGGTCGCGGTGGGCGCCGACCCGAGGCCGGGCCACGTACCGTTGCCCGAGCGCGATCGAGGAAGAGGGACCACCGTGAAGTACCTGCTGCTCAGCTACACCCCGGCCGCCGCCTGGGACGCCGACACCGCCGACACCCCCTCCGAGGACGCGCTGGCCGCGTTCGCCGCGTACCGGGAGTTCGAACGGGAACTGGTCGAGACCGGCGAGTTCGTCACCAGCGAGGGCCTCGGTCACCCCGCGGTCAGCACCACCGTCCGCAGGACGGCGGACGGCGTGGTGGCGACCGACGGGCCGTTCGCCGAGCTGAAGGAGGTCCTGGCCAGCTTCGCCGTGATCGACGTCGCCGGCCACGAGCGGGCCGTCCAGATCGTCGCGCGCATCGTCGACGTGCTGGGCGAACCGATCGAGATCCGCCCGATCATGGGCGAGGACTTCGCCGGGTGAGCGACCGCGCCGCGACCATCGAGCACCTGCTGCGCACCGAGGCGCCGCAGGTGCTCGGCGCGCTGGTGCGGCGGTTCGGCCAGTTCGACCCCGCCGAGGACGCGGTGCAGGAGGCGCTGCTCGCCGCGAGCCGGACGTGGCCCGTCAACGGCGTGCCGGAGAACCCGCGCAGCTGGCTGATCCGCATCGGCTACCGCAAGATGGTGGACCTGCTCCGCTCCGACCAGGCCCGGCGCAGGCGCGAACGGGAAGCCGGCCTGGCCGAGCTGGCCATGCGCGAACCCGCTCGCCGCGCGGACCCGCCACCGGACACCGACGACAGCCTCACCCTGCTGCTGCTCTGCTGCCACCCGGCGCTGTCCACCACCTCCCAGGTGGCGCTCACGCTGCGCGCGGTGGGCGGCCTGACCACCGCCGAGATCGCC
>NZ_JBHWIE010000713.1:0-1565 GCF_042732085.1 Actinosynnema sp. NPDC059797 | reverse complement strand
CACCGACAACCAGATCCCACAACTCCTCCGGAGAACCCACCCCACCCGGATAACGACACGCCATCCCCACCACCACCACCGGATCATCGGCACCGGCAGTCGACACGACCTGGGCGCGCACGTCGCCGTCCGCGCCCGACACCACTGATCGCAGGTGCTCGACCAGAACAGCGGGAGTGGGGTAGTCGAAGATCACCGAACTGGGCAGTGGGACTTCCAGGGCGTGCGAGAGCCTGTCCCGGAGTTCGGCGGACATCAGGGAATCGAAGCCCAGGTCCCGGAACGTCCGGTCCAGTGCGACCTCACCGGGCGCGCCGCTGCCGAGCGTGGCGGTGATGTGCGCGCGAGCCAGCTCCGTCAACCGGTGCGTGCGCTCGGTCTCGTCGAGCCCGCGCAGCTCGCTCACCGGACCCGGGGTCGCCACCGACGTGCCCTCGTCGTCCATCGGCATGTCCAGCCAGTAGCGCCGGCGTTGGAACGCGTAGGTGGGCAGTTCGGTGCGCCGGGCGCCGGTGCCGACGAACAGGGCCGACCAGTCCACCGCCACCCCGGCGGCGAACAACGCGCCCAACCCGGTCAGCGCCGACTCGACCTCGTCACGACCACGCCGCAGGCTCGGCACCACCGTGACGTCGCGGCCGTCCAAGCACTCGCGCACCAACCCGGTCAGCACCGCGTCCGGACCCAACTCCACGAACCGGGTCACACCGAGGTCGTGCAGTCGGGTGACCGTGTCGGCGAACCGAACCGTGTCCCGCACGTGCCGCACCCAATATTCCGGGTCCGCCACCGCCTCGTTCACCATCGCGATATTCGGAGACCTGAACGTCAACCCGGCCACCACCGCCCGGAAGTCGTCCAGCATCGGCTCCATCAACGGCGAGTGGAACGCGTGCGAGACGGTGAGCCGCTTCGTCCGGCAACCCAGCTCGGCCAGCCGTCGCACCACCCGCTCCACCGCGGCCTCGGCCCCCGACACCACCACCGACGATGGGCTGTTCACCGCCGCGATCGACACCTCAGGATCCTCGGCCACCAACGGCGCCACCACGTCCTCACCGGCCGCGACCGCCACCATCACCCCACCCGGCGCGAGACCCTGCATCAACCGACCCCGCGCCGTGACCAACCGACAGGCGTCCTCCAGCGACAACACACCCGACACATGAGCCGCCGCGATCTCCCCCACCGAATGGCCCGTTACAAAGTCCGGGACCACGCCCCAGGACTCGAACAGCCGGAACAACGCCACCTCAACCGCGAACAACGCCGGCTGCGCCAACTCCGTGGAATCCAAACGGCCACCCTGACCGTCCACATCGAACACGGCAGTCCGAACAGCCGGATCCAGCAACTCGCACACCCGGTCGAAAGCCGCCGCGAACACCGGGAACCGCCCATGCAACTCCCGACCCATCCCCACCCGCTGCGAACCTTGACCGGTGAAGACGATCGCCACCCGCCCCGGAACCGACACGCGTCCCGCCCCGGTCCCACCCTCGGCGAGATCCGCCAGGCGATCCAGCAACTGCTCCCGGTCCGAAGCAACCACCACCGCCCGGTGC
>NZ_JBHWIE010000712.1:0-1569 GCF_042732085.1 Actinosynnema sp. NPDC059797 | reverse complement strand
GTCCAGGCCGCGCTGCCGGGCCGCGCGGATCGCGCCGAAGGCCATGAGGTCGCTGCCGCAGACCACGGCGGTGCAGCCGCGGTCGAGCAGGGCGTCGGCCGCGGACCGCCCGCCCTCCACGGTGAACAGCGAGTGCTGCACCAGCGCCTCGGCCTGCTCGGCGGTGCAGCGCAGCGCGGCGCGCACGTGCTGCACGAAGCCCTCGATCTTGCGCAGCACCGGCACGAACCGCCGCGGTCCCACGGCCAGCCCGATGCGCTCGTGCCCCAGCTCGACCAGGTGCGACACGGCCAGCCGCATGGCCGCCCGGTCGTCGGTGGACATGGACGGCGCGGAGACCCGCTCGGAGCGGCCGTTGATCATCACGAACGGCAGGCCGCGCTCGGCGAGCTTCGCGTAGCGGTCCATGTCGGCGGTGGAGTCGGCGTGCAGGCCGGACACGAACACGATCCCGGCCACGCCCCGGTCGACCAGCATCTCGGTGAGCTGGTCCTCGGTGGACCCGCCGGGGGTCTGGGTGCACAGCAGCGGGGTGTAGCCCGCGCCGGTCAGCACCTGCTCCACGACCTGGGCCAGGGCGGGGAAGATCGGGTTGTTCAGCTCGGGGGTGATCAGCCCGATCAGCCCGGCGCTGCGCTGCCGCAGGCGCGGCGGGCGCTCGTAGCCGAGCAGGTCCACGGCCGCGACCACGGCCCGGCGGGTCGCGGCGGACACCCCGGGCTTGCCGTTGAAGACCCGGCTGACCGTGGCCTCGCTGACGCCGGCCTGCGCGGCGATGTCGCTCAGGCGAGCGGGCACGCCCTCCATCGTTGAACCCTTCCGTCGCGACGACACGCGCACACGGATGAAAGACCTTGCAAACCCTTTCAGCAAGTCCTTGACAGTTGCGAGAAGGGTTCGCCCGCGTCGGCGGTCAGGGCGCGAGGTCGGGGGAGGCCAGGCAGCGGGCGGCCTGCTCGGCGCCCGCGGACAGCGCGGCGTCGACGTCCGCGCCGCCCACGTGGGCCACCAGGAAACCGGAGAAGAAGGCGTCGCCCGCGCCGTTGGTGTCCACGATCCGCTCGACGGGCACGGCCGGCACGGGGTGCACCTGCCCGTGCTCCAGGGCCAGCGCGCCCCGCGCGCCGAGCGTGGCCACGGCGGGCTTGCCGAGGGTGTCGAGGAACCCCAGCAGCGCGTCGTGGTGGGCGAACCCGTCGTCGTTGAGGAATACGCGGTCGGCGGCGTCGAGGAAGTCGCGGTGGAACTCCGAGGCGCCGTCGTAGTCGTGCAGGTCGCACCACACGGGCACGCCCGCCCGCCGGGCCCGCGCCAGCAGCGGCCGGGCGTGCTCGGCCAGGTCGATCACCGCGACGTCGGCCGCCGCCAGCGCGGCGAGCGCTCGCTCGTCGTGCCGGGGTTCCCGCAGCTCGGGCAGCTCCAGGTAGATCGACACGCGGCCGCCGTGCGGGTCCATCAGGTTGAGGTGCTGCTCGGTGGCGCCCGCGGCGGTCTCCGCGATCACCTCCACCCCGGCGTCGGCCAGCACGGCGAGCACCTGCCGGGCGGGCTCGTCGTCGCCGACCACCG
>NZ_JBHWIE010000711.1:0-1581 GCF_042732085.1 Actinosynnema sp. NPDC059797 | reverse complement strand
CCCCTGCCCCCCGCCGGTGGGGGGGGGGGGGGGGGGGGGGCGCCCCCCGCCCCCCCCCCCCCCCCCCCCCACCACGGTACGTCGTGAACCGGCGACCACCCGTTGAGACGCGATGTTGCGGGATGTTTCGCCGCGGGCGGCGTTCGCCGGAGGACGATCACCGGCGCTCCGCCGGCGTTACACTCCGCTCATGACCCCGGCGTCGAAACCCGCGCAGGACGCCTCCGACCGCGGCAGCGCGACGATCGCCCAGATCGCCGACCTGGCCGGGGTTTCCACCGCCACCGTGTCCAAGGTCGTCAACGGCCGCGCCGACGTCGCGCCCGAAACCCGCGCCACCGTGGAGAACCTCATCCACGAGTACGGCTACCGCAGGCCGAAGAAGGTCAGCCGCGCCACCATCGTCGAACTCGTCCTGCCCGAGATCAGGGGCGCGTACGGCATGGAGGTCATCAAGGGCGTCGAACGCGTCGCCGTCGAGCACCAGCTCGCCCTCGTCGTCTCCGAGCTGCACGGCGACCACGTCCCCGGGCGCAACTGGATCGAGGCCGTCATCGCCCGCCGCCCCACGGGCGTGGTCGCGGTCCTCTCCGGTCCACCGCCCGCCCAGCAGGACCAGCTCCGCAACCGGGAGATCCCCCTCGCGCTCGTCGACCCCGCCGGCGAGGTCGACCCCGACCTGCCCTCCGCGACCGGTGACAACTGGGGCGGCGGCCTGGCCGCCACGCGCCACCTGCTGCACCTGGGGCACCGGCGCATCGCCGCGATCACCGGGCCGTCGCTGTCGCTGCCGAGCAGGGCCCGGCTCGACGGCTACCGCACCGCCCTGGACACCGCCGGCGTGGCGTTCGACCCCGAGCTGGTCCGCGTGGGCGACTTCCAGCTGGAGGACGGCCTGACCCACGGCCTGGACCTGCTGACCCTCCCCGACCCGCCCACGGCCGTCTTCGCGTTCAACGACGCCCAGGCGATCGGCGTCTACCAGGCGGCGCACCAGCTCGGCCTGCGCGTACCGCACGACCTGAGCGTGGTGGGTTACGACGACCTGCCCACCGCGACCTGGGCGATCCCCGCGCTCACGACCGTGCGCCAGCCGCTGCGCGACATGGCCGCCACCGCCACCCGCATGGTCATCGACCTCGCGCAGGGCGCCTCCCCCGCGCCGCACCGCTCGCTGTTCGCCACCGAGCTGGTCGTGCGCGCCAGCACCGCTCCGCCTTCGCGCTGAACCCGGGCCCGGCCGGTCGACGACCCCGCGCGCGGCCACCCGGCGTCGTCCCCTGCGCCACGAGGACCACGGCGGTAACGGCGTCGTCCGGCGGCTCGATCCCCGAAGGGACCAGAGCCGTCCGGGCTCTGCGGCGGAGGGCGAACCCGAATGTCCTTATTCCATGCGGCACGGCGCAGACCCGGCGGGGCGCCGGCCAGGTTGGCGGCGGTCGTCGCGGTCGCCGCCGCCCTGGTGGTCGCGCCGGGCGGCACGTGGCGCGCTCCGGTGGCGGCGGCCGCGACGCCGACCGCCTTCACCGACGTCCCGGCGACGGCGACGGTCGGCGCGCCGTACGCGTTCACCGGCACCGT
>NZ_JBHWIE010000710.1:0-1581 GCF_042732085.1 Actinosynnema sp. NPDC059797 | reverse complement strand
AAACCCCCGCGGGGGCGGGGGGTAAAAACAAGTTAAATTAATTCTGCGGTTTTATTCTTACCCCCCCCCACACGGGCGCGCCCGCACAATTCCGGTCAGGAATTCGACGCCACCGCGACTGCGAACACGTGCAGGTCGTCGTCGGTGGGCAGGGTGACCGAGCGCAGCACCTTGCCCTCCGGCGCGGTGTAGGTCTTCGTGGCGAAGATGTGCGTGGCCACCTCCTCGCCGCCGCCGCCGCTCTGGTTGCGGTACGGCGTGGTCGCGACCACCGCGTTGCCGTAGGAGGGCGTGCTGCCGCCGCCGCCCAGCGTCCAGTCGCTGAAGCCCAGCTCGACCCCCGCGGTGCTGCCGTCGGTGAACGTCACCGTCGCGGTGCCGGCCCGCGCGCCGTTGGTGGCCGCGCCGATGAAGGCCAGCCGGGTGCCGGTGACGTCCAGGCGCTGCCCGTCGGCCACCGCGTTGTCCGGCCGCCCGGCGGGCGAGTCGGGCCAGCGGAAGGCCAGCCCGTCCACCGAGCCCGTGCCGCCGGGCGCGAGGCCCGCCGCCGCGAGCGCCTGCCTCGAATAGCTGTACCCGCCGCCGTCGAAGTCGCCGTCGCCGGTCTCGTCGTCGGAGGTGCCGGTGTTGTTGACCGCGGCCGGCATGCTGCCCTCCGGGGCCACGTTCACCACCAGCGGCAGCACCACCGGGTCCGCGCCCTCGACCGAGACCACCACCGTCGCCGGGTAAAAGCCCTGCGGCGCACCCGGCGCGGCGGTGATCGAGAACCCGCCCGGCACCGCGCCGGACGGCGGGTCGAACGTCAGCGCCGGCGGCCCGGTGACGGTGTAGGTGGCCGCCGGGTCCCCCTCGTACAGCTTGGTCGACACGACCCGGGCGGGGAGCGTCGCGCCGGGCGCCACCACGGGGTCGCCGGGCTCGACCTCCAGGTGGTACGGCTGGTCGTGCCGGACCGGCCGCTCGCCCTCGCGGAACGACGGCGGCGCGTCACCGGGCGCGGCGCCCCACCCGGTGTCCGGCTCCTCGCCGAGGGTGAACGCCAGCCGGCCGCCGCGCTCCACGAAGGACTCCGGCAGCCACGTCCTCGTGCTCGCCCGGCCGTTCACCTCCAGCCCGCGCACGTACGCCGCCCGCGGCGACGCGCCGGGCGCGGTGATCGCGATGTCCCGGCCGCCGCCGCGGTTGATCCTCACCGAGGTGAACAGCGGGCTGCCCACCACGAGTTCGGCCCGGGACGGCACCTGCGGGTACAGCCCGATCGCGGCGAACACGAACCACGAGGACATCGCGCCGAGGTCGTCGTTGCCGGGGATGCCGCCGGGGCCGGTGGTCCACAGCGAGTTCACCACCTCGCGCACGGTCCGCTGGGTCTTGTGCGGCTGCCCGGTGTAGTTGTAGAGCCACGGCGCGTTCAGCGAGGGCTCGTTGTCCAGCGCGGACTTCGTGCCGCCCGCCCGCGACAGCGCCCAGCGGCCGTCGGCGTGGTGGAAGAAGTCGTCCAGCCGCGCGTTCGCCCGCTCCGGGCCGCCGAGCGCGGCGACCAGGCCCGCCACGTTGTGCGGGACCATCCACGTGTAC
>NZ_JBHWIE010000709.1:0-1607 GCF_042732085.1 Actinosynnema sp. NPDC059797 | reverse complement strand
CGCTCGCGGTGGTCCGCCCCGACGGCCACCTCGGGTTGTTCGCCGATGAACCCGACCAGGTCGGGGCCTACCTGGACCGGTGGTCGCGGGCGCGGTGACCGCGCCCCGGTCACCGCGCCCCGGTCACCGCGCCCCGGTGATGGCGGCCCTCAGGTCGGGGTTGTCGGTGCCCCGCACCCGCCCGGCCCGCTCCAGCAGGGCGACCGCCGCCGCCCGGTCGCCCCGGGCCGCGCACCACGCGGCCTGGTCCTCCAGCACGAACGCCAGCACCGGGCCGTCGTGGCTGCGGAGGGCCAGGTCGACCGCGATCCCGTGGTGCTCGCCCGCCAGGTCCACCTCGCCGATCGCGGTCAGCGTCTTGGCGTAGTTGCTGTGCGCCATCGCCCGGAACTGGGTGGTGGCCGACGAGGGGTCGAGCGCCAGTGCCCCGCGGTGCTGTTCGAGGGCTGTCGCGGTGTCGCCGCCGAGCCTCGCCAGCTCGGCCAGGCCGTTGCGCACGCGGGCCAGGGCGAGCGGGTCGTCGTCGCGCGTGGCGGCCCGCTCCGCCCGTTCCAGGTCGAGCCGGGCGCGGTCGAGGTCGCCCGTGCGGGCCCACAGCCCCGCCGACTGCACCAGCATGATCACCGGGACCGCGTGCGCGTGGCGCATGGCCTCCGCCAGCGAGCGCAACGCCTCGGCGGTGGCGCCGCGCCCGGACTGGAGGACCGACAGGAACATCAGCGGGTAGGCCAGGCAGATGTGGTCGCCGACCTCCCGGAAGCCCCGGGCCGCGGCGGCGTAGTGCTCCTCGGCGCGGGCCGCGCCGCCGGCGCCGATCTCCGCGGCGGTGTAGCCCTTCAGCAGCTCGCCCGCCGCGCGCCGCCACGGGTCGGTCGACGCGGTGAGCCGGTCGGCGATCGCGGTCAGGCGGGTGCGGTGGGTGTGGTCGGCTGCCACGGCCACGGCGAGGGCGGCGGGCTCGTCGCGGGTCACGAGGCGGTCCAGCAGCTCCGGGGTGGGGTCGAGCAGGGCGCGGGCCAGGTCGGAGTCGACGCCTGCGGCCCAGCCCCGGGCCTCCGCGAGCTGGTTGCGCACGAGCCAGTGCCACAGGCGGGCCTCGAACAGGCGCGGTGACATGGCCAGGTCCAGGTTCGCCCGCTCGGCGGTCAGGCGGTCCGCCCACACCAGTTGCCCGGGGCCGCGCAGCCGCGGTTCGGCCCGTTCGGCCAGCCCGGTGTAGTAGGCCGCGTGCCGGGCGCGGACCTCCGCCAGGTCGACCGGCTTGGCCGCCGCGTACTCCCGGACCGTCTCCAGCAGCCGGTAGCGCTCGTCGACCTCGACCACGAGCGACTTGTCCACCAGGGACGCCAACTGGTCCAGCGAGCCGCCGGCGACCTGCTCGACGGCGTCGGCGGTCGCACCGCCCGCGAAGACGGAGAGCCTGGTCAGCAGGGTGCGCTCGGCGTCGTCGAGCAGGTCCCAGCTCCAGTCGAGCACCGCGCGCAGCGTGCGGTGCCGGGCGGGACCGGCCCGCACGCCCCGGTCGAGCAGGCCGAGCCGGTCGCCGAGGCGGTGCGCGAGCTGCGCCGGGGTGAGCGAGCGCAGGCGGGCGGCGGCCAGCTCGATCG
>NZ_JBHWIE010000708.1:0-1607 GCF_042732085.1 Actinosynnema sp. NPDC059797 | reverse complement strand
GTGAACAGGCGGTTCGCCAACGGCACCGCCCACCGGCCCCGGCGGGCGACGTTGCGCACCCGGTGGGTGAGCCGCGCCCCTCCGCCCACCGGGTCCACCAGGTACTCGCCCCGGTACCACCAGCCGCCCTGAACGGTGACCACCCGCCGGGACCGGTCCACCTCGACCCGGCCGCCGCCGAGCGCGGTCAGGAGCCCGGCCGGCACGGCGTCGGCGGTCGCCGGCACGGTGGCCGACACCTCGACCAGCGGGTCCCTCACGCCGCCTCGCCCGGCACCGGGGTGCGGCGCGTGTTCTGGAACGAGGTGATCCGCCACGCGTCCCCCTCGTGGACCAGCACGCAGGTGACGGTGGAGGCGCGTTCCGGGTCGGGTTCGCCGTCGAGGGAGGAGCCGCCGCCGGACACCGCGACCGCGACGTCCGGGCGGATGAACCGGATCGCCGGCGGCTCGCCGCCGCCGGTCAGCCTCGACCCCTTGAGCGGCCCGGCGAACAGCGCGCGGTGCCCCGCCTCGATGGCCCGGCGGCCGGGCGTGTTCCGGCCGAAGAAGGTGATGTAGTCGGCGTCTTCGGTGAACAAGCCGGCGTAGGCGGTGGCGTCGCCCGCGTTCCACGCCTCGACGAGCGCGTCCAGGACGGCGCGCACGGCTGCCTCTCGGTCGGACGTCATCGGTTCCCCCTTGTTTCGAACGGTGTTCGTTCCGCGAACGATGGTCGTCCGCGAACGGCGTTCGTGTCAAGTACGGTGTTCGGATGAGCCCTGCCGAGCCGCCCTGGCGCACCCCGCCCGCCCGCCGCGCGGCCAAGCCGCGCCTGTCGCAGGACCTGGTCGTGCGCACCGGTCTGGAGGTCCTGGTCGCCGAAGGCCTGGAGGCGGTGAGCATGCGTCGCGTCGCCCAGGCGCTGGACACCGGACCGGCCTCGCTCTACGCGCACGTCGCCACCAAGGACGAGCTGGTCGAGCTGATGCTCGACCAGGTGCTGGAGGAGGTGCCGCTGCCCGCGCCGGACCCGGACCGCTGGCGCGGGCAGGTCAAGGAGCTGCTGTGCGGGCAGGTCGCGGCCATGCACCGCTACCCGGGCATCGCCAAGGTCGCCTGGCAGGTGCTGGTGCCGGTCGGGCCGAACGCCCTGCGGCACGGCGAGGCGCTGCTGAGCCTGCTGCGCGCGGGCGGCCTGTCGCTGCGGCACGCCGCCTACGCGGCGGACGCGCTGGCCCTCTACACCAAGGCGTTCGCCTACGAGGGCAGCCTGTGGGTCTCGGGCGCGCTGGACCCGGCCGAGGTGGAGGCCAGGGGCAGGCGCATGGCCGAGTACATGGGCTCCCTGCCGTCCGGCACGTTCGCCAACATGCTCGGGACCGGCGAGCTGTTCACCGCGGAGACCGCGGCCGAGCGGTTCGAGTTCGGGTTGGACATGCTGCTGGGCGGGCTCGCCGCGGTGTCCGAACGGCAACCACCGCCGTGAGCGCGCCCAGCGGACCGGCGCACCGGTCGAGCGCCGCCGTCCGGGTCTCCGCCGTCCGGGTCTCCGCCGTCCGGGTCGCCGCCGTCGGGGTGCGGCACCCGGCGACGTGCCGACCCGGGACACCGCCAAGGGGTCCCGGG
>NZ_JBHWIE010000707.1:0-1629 GCF_042732085.1 Actinosynnema sp. NPDC059797 | reverse complement strand
CAGCCGTTGAGCGCGGCGGCGAACGCGCCGGTCTCGTAGGAGCCGCCCCGCTGGTGCACGATCACGGCGAGCCGGTTGGCCGCGTTGATCAAGGCGACCAGCGCGACCAGCGCGGCGACCTGGTCGTCGTCGTAGTGCTCGCGCACCAGGGCCCACGTCTCGTCGGACACGCCCTGGTGGGCGTCGGCGAGCCGGGTGCCCTCCTCGGCGAGCGCCAGCGCCGCCCTCTCGGCCTCGGTGAACACGGTCGACTCGCGCCACGTGGCGACCAGGTGGAGCCGGACGGCGGTCTCGCCGGCGGCCGCCGCCTCCTTGGTGTGCATGTCGACGCACCAGCCGCAGCCGTTGATCTGGCTGGCGCGCAACGACACCAGCTCCTGCGTCGACTTCGGCAGCGGCGACTGGTGGATCACCGTGCCCGCGTTGGCGAACCGCTTGGCGAACTTGACCGCGACCTCGTTGCCGAACAGGTTGAACCGGGTGTCCATGACCTCGTCCTCTTTCCTCGTACCGCATCGGGCGAACACCAGATGCCGGCGGGGCGGGCCCCGTGACAGGACGACGACGTGACGCGCGGCACACCACCCCGGTGTCACACGGCGGCGGTGGCCGGTGTCTGGTGGGCGACACGGCCGAGAGCGAAGAGGAGCCACCCATGTCGCACACCGCGCCCGACGGGCACGACCGGGGGCCGGACGTCGCCACCGAGGCGTTCCTCGCCCACCGCAACCTGCTGTTCACCGTCGCCTACGAGCTGCTCGGCTCGGCGGCGGACGCGGAGGACGTCCTCCAGGAGACCTGGCTGCGGTGGGTGGGCGTCGACCTCGGCGAGGTGCGGGACCGGCGCGCGTACCTGGTCCGGATCACCACCCGGCAGGCGCTCGGCCGGCTGCGCGCGCTCGGCCGCCGCAAGGAGTCCTACGTGGGCCCCTGGCTGCCCGAGCCGCTGCTGACCTCGCCCGACGTGGCCGAGGACGTCGAGCTGGCCGACAGCGTCTCGATGGCGATGATGCTGGTGCTGGAGACGCTCGCGCCGACCGAGCGGGCCGTGTTCGTGCTGCGCGAGGTGTTCGACCTCGGTTACGACGAGATCGCCGAGGCCGTCGACAAGAGCCCGGCCGCGGTCCGGCAGATCGCCCACCGGGCACGGGCGCACGTCGCGGCGCGCCGGCCGCGCGGGGTGGTGTCCGCGGACCAGGCCCGCGACGCGCTCGAGGCGTTCCGGCTGGCGACCGAGACGGGCGACCTGCGGGGCCTGCTCGACCTCCTCGCGCCGGACGTCGTGTTCCTCGGCGACGGCGGCGGGATCAAGCAGGCCGTCCCGCGGCCGGTCGTGGGCGCCGACAAGGTGGCCCGGCTGCTGGCCGCCGGGGTCGGCCGGCTCGCCGCGCTCGGGTCGCTGCGGCCGGAGCAGGTCAACGGCTACCCGGCGCTGGTCCTGCGGCTCGACGGCGAGGTCGACACCGTCCTGGCGGTGCGCGTGGACGACGGCCTCCTCACCGGGCTCTACGCGGTGCGCAACCCCGAGAAGCTGTCGCACATGCGGCAGGAGACCGCCCTGCGCCGGTGAGCCGGGCGGCGAGGTCCGGGCGGCGAGGTCCGGGCGGCGAGGTCCGGGCGGCGAGGTCC
>NZ_JBHWIE010000706.1:285-1645 GCF_042732085.1 Actinosynnema sp. NPDC059797 | reverse complement strand
CCGGTAGAAGCTCCACTCCTCGAAGCGGTGCGCCAGGTCGGACCACAACCGCCGCGCCCGCACCAGGTCGCGCGCCACCAGCGCCTGCTGCAGCTCGAACACGCCGATGCGCCGCAGCGCCGCCTCCCACCGCCGGTGCGCCCGCGCGAACCCGGCGTGCTCGGCGTACAGGTCCGTGATGGCGCCCACCGAGTAGCTCCGCCCGCGCAGGTCGACCACGGTCCGGGGCGTGACGTCGGCGGCGTACTCGTCGCGGAAGGGACTCCTGGCCAGGCCGAACTCCCCGGTGTAGTGGAGCAGCAGGTGAGCCGAGTCGGGGAAGCGCATGCACCCCAGCTCGACCACGGCGCTGTCCGCGGCCGACAGCCGCCGGGAGAACATGCGCCCGCCCAGCCTGCGCCCGCCGGGGCCTCCCGGTTCGGTCTCCGCCTCGTACACGATCGGGCGGCAGCCGATCCGCAGCAGCTCGTAGGCGGCGGTCAGGCCGCTGCCGCCGGCGCCCACCACGGCCACCGGCGAACCCAGCGCGTGGTCCGGCAGCCGGCCGATCCTCCGACCCCCCGACACGTGCCCGGCGTAGTCGAACGGGAAGTCGACCTGCAGGTCGGCGGCGCGCGGCTCGGTCACGCTTCGTCCTCTCCCCGGACGCGGTCGGCCCCGTGCGGGCGCGCCGACCGTCACCGGCACTGCGTGGTTGCTCTCGGTAATGAACGAATTTCGACCGGCCGGCGCGGACAGCCACCCGAACGGGTGCCGAATGCCCTCCGTCGCAAAGTAACAGCGCCGTCGACACCCGGTCCAGCGCCGCGAGGGAATACCGGGATTTCATCCCTCGTACGTCGCAACGCGCGATCACCCCGGAGGCTCGGCGCCGAACCGCCATTCGAGGATATCCGCCGACCTGTTCGGGATCACCGCGTCGCCGGTGGCGGGAGCTGCGCATCGACGCGGAGGACTAAGGCATAAGTCGCATATCCGTCGGGCGCGGGAAGACATAGGCTGGCGGCTGCGCCTAATCCGGTTCGCAGCCCGAACGCGGCCAGGAGGGACGACATGGTGAAAGCCGCGGAACTGATCCGGAACTACCAGGAGCTGCTGCCGGTCAAACAGCAGGTCCAGGGCAACGAACTGCTCGCGGCCGCTAGAGAGGGCCGCGTCCACCCGCAGCACCTGCAACGACTGGTGATCGGGGAGTTCCTCACCCAGCAGGCCGAGCTGCCCCGGTACGGCATGCTGATCGACCGGTTCCGCCACGAGGTCCCGGCGGGCTTCTTCGCGTACGTGGCGACGGTCTACATCTCGCAGCGGCGGCTGCTGGCCGACGCCGCGGCCCCCGCCGTCGGGCTGGACCCCGAGGAAC
>NZ_JBHWIE010000706.1:0-275 GCF_042732085.1 Actinosynnema sp. NPDC059797 | reverse complement strand
GAGGAACTGCGCCGGGCGGACCTGCCGCACGCGGTCGTCCAGCTCAACCAGGCGGTCACCTGGGTCGCCGCGCACGCGGGCCCGGCCGAGGCGGCGATGGAGCTGCACGCCGACTTCCAGCTGTTCTGCCCGGTGGCGGCCGAGCTGGTGACCGCGCTGCGCGAGCTGGGCAACGTCCCGGACCCGGTGATCGCGTACCTGGAGAACTACTCCGCCGAACCCGGCGAGATGCGGCAGCGGCTGCCCGAGGTGGTCGAGCACGGGCTCGCCCAGGG
>NZ_JBHWIE010000705.1:0-1650 GCF_042732085.1 Actinosynnema sp. NPDC059797 | reverse complement strand
GGGCAGGTCGCCGCGGGCGCGCAGGGTGCGGCAGACCTCCAGGCCGTCCACGCCGGGCAGCATCAGGTCCAGCAGCACCACGTCGAACACCGCGGTCCCCAGCAGCTCCAGCGCCTCCTCGCCCGACACGGCATCGGTGACGGCGAAACCCTCGTCGTCGAGCGCGAGCCCGAGCGCCTGCCTGATGTGCTCGTCGTCCTCGACCAGCAGCACGGAGAGCGTCATGGTTCGATTCTCGGGTCGGGGCGCCGTGACCGCCGCACGGCAGCCCTCCCCGCCTCCTGGGTGCGAGCCGGTCGCGAACTCCGTCGCCCCGCGCACCGCGGTCAGTGCCTGGGGTTGATCGCGAAGCGGAACCGCCCGTCGACGTCCATGCGCACGTCGAGCAGCTTGTCACGCAAGTAGCCCGCCGCACCCGGCGCCACGAAGACCCTGCCGCCGGTCGGCACCGCGACCACCTCGTCCCGCGCAACGGGGTGGGCGGCGACGGCCAGGGTGATCGCCCGCACCCCGTCCCGCTCCGACCAGCCGATCCGCAGGCCGCCCCCGCTCGCGTCGCGGGCCAGGTCGCCGATCACCGCGCCGGCCGCGTGGGTGATGTCCAGCACGCGCGCTCCTCTCACGACTGGGGGTAGACGCCGAAGTGGACGCGGCCCGCGTGGCGGCGGCGCACGTCGAGCACCTTGTCCGACAACGCCCGCGCGGCGCGCGGGTCCAGGAACACGCGGGTGTCGCCGTGCACGACCACCACGTCGTCGACCTCGGGGTGCGGCTGGATCGACAAGTCGAAGTCGCGGTCGCCCGACCGGTCTGTCCAGGTGATCCGCAACCCGCCCTGCCTACCCACCCCGGTGGCGGCGGTCAGTTCGTCGATGGCCTCGGCGGCCGTGGTGTCGATGTCGAGCACCGTCGATCTCCTCCGTCGTTCGGGGGTACCGGTCACCGCAGAGGCTAGGTGCCCGTCGAGGTGTTCGGACGCGTCGGCGTTGCACCGCAAGGAGATCGTCAGGATCGGCTCGGTGGACCCCTGATCGCAAGGTTCTCGTCAGGTGCACCCGGGGTGAGCGGTGGGACGCTGAGGGGTGTTCCCGCCGAACCCCACCCGCGCGACGCCGCAGCACCCCGAGCACCCGGGAGGTGAACGGTGAACGACGGTGACGACGACAAGGCCGTGCTGGTGCTGCCCGACGACGGCTCACCCCTCGGCGACATCGCGTTCTGGCTGCGCCACTGCCTGGACGGGTGGCCGCGCGCGGACGTGGTGCTCGTCGGCGTCGTGGTCGGGGAGCTCTACGACAACGCGCGCCTGCACGGCGCGCCGCCCTACGTCATCGAACTCGTCCTGGACCGCCCGCACGACGTGCTCACCGTCAGCGTGGACAACCGGGTCGCGCGCGCGTCACCGGTGTGGCAGCGGCGGTCGGGCCTGCTGCTGGTCGAGGGGCTGAGCGAGCAGTGGGGTGCGCTGGAGCGGGGCGACACCACGACGACGTGGGCTGAGATCTTGTTGGACCAGGACTGATCGGGCGGCGGCACAGGGTGCTGGAACCGACTGAAGACTTCAGTGATCATGACCCTCCCGTGTGAGAGGGACGGGGAAACGATCCTCGCACGTGCCCGGTGCCCGGTGCCCGGGGTCCGGGGTCCGCT
>NZ_JBHWIE010000704.1:770-1659 GCF_042732085.1 Actinosynnema sp. NPDC059797 | reverse complement strand
TAAATGTCTTAAACTCCGCTGCCCGGGTCAAGACCGAAGGGAAAACCCGGAACGGGTTGACGGGCACGCCGGCGCGGGTGGGCGGGTTCGGCGTCGGCGGGCGCGGCGACGGCGACGGCGACGCGATCCGTTTGGGCGCCGTTGCGGAACGGGCGGTCGAACGGATCGCGACGGGGCGCGAGGTGCGTCACGCCGGTGCGGGACTCCCCGGTGCCGCCGACCGGTCCTGCGCCGACCGGTGGAAGACCGCCAGGAGGGCGAACCAGACCAGGATCAGGATGCCGGCCGGGCGCAGGAACGATTCCGGGAGCACGTCACCCGATCGAGCTGTGGCTGCGGTGGAAGCGCGCGTACGAGACGGTTCGCGCCGCGGTCATCGCCGACGTGACCACGGCGTCCGGCCTCTCCGACGCGGAGCTGAGCGTCCTGGTGCACCTGCACGAAGCCGGCGGCGCCCTGCGGCAGAACGCCATCGCCGCGGCCCTGGGCTGGGACCGGACCCGGCTCTCGCACCTGCTGACCAGGATGGAGAAACGCGACTACCTCGCCCGCGGCAAGGTCGCGAACGGCGTCGAGGTCACCTTGCAGCCGACGGGCCGCCGCACGATCGACGCGTCGGTGCCGGCCCTGTCCGCCTCGACCCGCCGCCACCTGGTGGACCGGCTCGGCCCCGACGACACCCGGGCGCTCAAGGACGCCATCGGACGGCTGCTGTCCGATGAGGACGGCCGTTGAACGACCGGGGACCCACCGCGGCGCCGACCGGCACGGGCCGCACGTAGGCTGGGCGTCTTCGGGTTCCGGTGACGCGGTGGAGGGTCGGGCGGGTGCGGGCAGCGACGAGGACGAGCCGCTTCGGGCTCCTGCTCGCGGCGCTGCTGGCGCTCGG
>NZ_JBHWIE010000704.1:0-760 GCF_042732085.1 Actinosynnema sp. NPDC059797 | reverse complement strand
AGACCGAAGGGAAAACCCGGAACGGGTTGACGGCCACGCCGGTCCGCCGCCGGTCGTGGTGGCCGGGTGGTCGGCGTCGTCCGAGCCGTCGATGCACGACGACCGCCACGACTGGCTGCGGTCGTCGGTGGCGGTGCGGCACCTGCCGGCCACGGCCCACCCCGACACCTGGTGGGTGGTCTGCGGGAGGGTCACCGGTCGGTGCGCCCTGCGGGGCAGGACGCCCCTGGACGCCGTCGGCGGGATCCGGCCGGCGACCGCCGTCCCCACGTCGCGGTCGAGCCGCGCTCCGCCCCTCGGGTGATCCGGGTGAACCGGACCCGACCCGTTCTCGACGTGCCCGCCGCGCCCGCTCCGGGCTTCGGCGGCGCCGTCGGTTCCCGTGTCCCCGCCGTGCCGGATCGGTCGGCGGTCGTCGCCGCGCGTCGGTGGCGGTGATCGCCGGCGGGTGACCGGCGCGGTCGCGGGCGTCCCCGAAGGGGTTCCACCATGTCCGTCGTCCCGCTCGTGCTGCTGATCGCCGTGCTCCTCTCCGCGATCGGCCTGATGGTGTTCATGTTCGTCAAGGACAGGCCGCTCTGCGGCGTGATGGCGCTGGGCCTGCTGGCCGGTCCCAGTCCGCTGCTCGCGCTGCTCCACCTGTCCGTCGCCTAGTGCCCGCGCGTGCCCCGCCGGAGCCCCCCGGCGGGCCCGCGCGGGGCGGTGCGCGCGGGGGGGTGCGCGCGGGGGGGTGGGCGCGGTGGGGGGGGCTCGTTTAAAC
>NZ_JBHWIE010000703.1:0-1664 GCF_042732085.1 Actinosynnema sp. NPDC059797 | reverse complement strand
GCTGGAGTCGTGCCACCGGGTGCGGGGCCCGCTGGTGGGGCGCCTGCTGCGGCAGCTCGGCGCGGTCGTGGTGCGCGCCGAACCGCCGGGCGGCGACCCGGCCCGCCGCGTGCCGCCCCTGGTCGACAGCCGGACCGGTCGGGTGTCGGCCCGGTTCCACGCGCTCAACCGGGCCAAGCGGGTGGTCGAGGTGGACCTGACCACCGTGGCCGGGCGGCACGAGCTGCTGGACCTGGCCGTCGACGCCGACGTGTTCCTGCACGACTGGGGTCCCGGCGAGGCGGAGCGGTGGGCGCTGCGGGCCCGTGACGTGGCCAGGGCCCGGCCGGGCGTCGTCTACGCGCACACCTCCGGGTGGGGCGACGAGCTGGGCGACCGGCCGCCGCTGGGCGCGGACTTCGTGGTGCAGGCGCACGCCGGCGTGCCGCCGTCGCTGATGACCGTCCTCGACGTGTTCGGCGCCGTGGTGTGCGCGCGGGGCGTGGTGGACGCGCTGGCGCGGCGCGTCCGGACCGGCACGGGCCAGGAGGTGCGCTCCTCGCTGCTGTCCGCGGCGTCGCGGCTCAACGCGCGCGCCACCCGGCGCTGCACCGCGCCGCTGACCGCGCCGGTGTGCACCGACCTCGCCGAGCTGGCCGCGGACCCCCGGTTCGCGCGGGTGCTGGTGCGGGACGGGTGCGTGCTGCCGACCTCGCCGTGGGAGTTCTCGTGACCCTCGAACCCGCACCCGGCGAGGCCGGCCCGCGCGGCGTCGGTCAGAGGTGGAACACGGGGTGGACCGCGTAGCCGCTCGCGTTCCACGAGTCGGTCGGGAAACCGCCGCCGTAGCGGTAGACGCCCGCGTCGCGGGGGAGGGTGAACGGCGACTGGACCAGCGCGCCGACGAAGAGGTCTTCGGTGACGACGTACCCGCCCTCGGGCGTGTAGTACGAGACGACGTACTCGACGCCCGCCTCCACGGGCACCGGCGTGGTGAAGGTGACGTGCTGGAGGTAGCCCGTCGCGGCGGGCGCGTCCTGGCGGTGCAGCAGCGCGCCGCCCGGACCCCACACGCTGACCGCCACCGGCCCCCGGTAGGCGCCGCGCTCCAGGCTCGCGCCCGCGAGCGAGCCGGGCCGGTCGACCCGCAGCCGCAGGCCCAGCTCCACCGCCTGCCGGTCGGCGTCGTGCACCGGCAGGTCGATCGGGTTGACCTGGCACGGGCAGTGGACCACCGGCAGGCCCGGCGAGCCGACGCGCACCGTGGTCGGCGGGGTCGGCGAGCCGACGTGGCCGTTCCAGCTGCCGCGCACCGAGAAGGTGACGTCACCGGCCCCGGTCGGCGTGTAGACGTAGCGCCACCAGGACAGGCCGTCGGTCGGCGCCCACGTCGCGCCGCCGTCGAAGGTGATCTCCACGAGGTCGGGGGAGGTGCCCTCGCCGACCACCGAGGTCCCGGTGATCAGCAGCGGCTCGCCCACCTCCGCTCGGGCTCCCGCCGTGGGCGCGTGGACGTAGGACGACGCGTACGCCGATGCCACCGGCGTCACCGAGACGGCTGAAGCCACCACCCCGACGACCACCGCGGCCAAGCCCCGCAACCGGATCATGCACCCTCCCCAGTGACCGGGGCGGTCGACCCCGCCCCCGACTGGAGATCGTCCGGACTCCCCTCGGCGCTACGC
>NZ_JBHWIE010000702.1:0-1664 GCF_042732085.1 Actinosynnema sp. NPDC059797 | reverse complement strand
GTCCGCAACTCCGCGACCCCCGGCGGGCGGGCCGGGTCGGCGGGCTCCACCACGGCGACGGCCGCGGGCCCGCGGTTGCCGGCGGTGCGCAGCTCGACCCGCGCGGCGCGCACCCCGGGGTGCGCCCGCAGCACGCGCGCCACCAGCGGCGTGTCGATGAAGCCGTTGTGCCGCAACCACCTCGTGGCTCGCGGTCCCAGGTGCTCGACCGCACCGTCCGGCCGCACCCGGGCCTCCTCGCCGGTGTCCACCCAGGACCCGTCGGCGGGGTCGGACGCGAACAGCGCGCCGGGCACGCCGACGTGCGCGGGCCCGCCGTCCGGGCCCAGCACGGCCAGCGCGCGCCCGGACGCGGGCCGCAGCACCGGCGGGTCCAGCGGGTCGATCGACCCCTCGGCGACGGACGGCGCCCCGGCCGGGCCCTCCACCGCCGGCGCCGAGGGCACGCCGCGCGCCACCGGTGCGCCCGACGACCGCGCCAGCGAGCGCACCGCCTCGTGGAAGTGCGCCGCGAACGCCTCCGCGCCCGCCGCGTCCATCGTCTGCGGCCGGTAGTCCAGCCGCACCAGGCCGCGCGGCCAGTCCGCCCGCACCTGGAGCGTCTTGTCGAACGTCGCCGACGTGTTGGCGGTGAAGAAGTCCCAGCTCAGGTCCAAGCCGGGGACGTCGAGCCGCAGGCCCCGCGGCGGGCGCGGGAAGGACAGCCCGAACTGGGTCATCAGCCGGCGCGCGGCCTTGTCCGGCACCTCGGCCAGCAGCCGCCGGAACGGCACCCGGCGGAACCGGCGCATCCGCGCCAGCGCCTCGTCCGCCTCGGCCAGCGCCACCCCGGGCGCCCGGTCGGCGGCGCACGGCAGCACCAGCGGCACGACGTTGACCTGGACGCCCGCGGTGCCCCGCGTGGTCTCGTCGCTGACGTCCGCGGCCACCGCCAGGACCGCCGAGTCGTTGCCGTACCAGGCGAGCTGGCGCGCCAGCGCGGCCAGCAGCGCGGTGAAGGTCGACACCGACGAGCGGGCCGCCAGCTCGCGCAGCGCCGCCACGTCCCGCTCGGCCAGCGGCGTGGTCGCGGTCGACCGCACCCCCGTCCGGCCGGGCTCCCGCCCGCCCTGCACCAGCAGCGGGCTCGTCACCCCGGGCAGCGCGCGCGACCAGAACGCGGCCGCCTCGGCGCACACCTCGTCGGTGGCGTCCGCCGGGTGCGCCGCGTCCAGCGGCGGCCCGAGCCCGTCCGGGTCGGTGAGCGCGCGGGCGAAGTCGGCGGCCACCACGAACTTGCTGCGGCCGTCGAAACCCGCGTGGTGGACCGAGAACACCACGGTCCGCCGCTCCGGCGCGTGCGCCAGCTCGTGGAACCGCACCGGCCCCTCGGCGGCCAGGTCCCACCGCCTGCGGTTCTCGCCGGCCGCCATGAACGCGGCGGCGGCGCCCCGCTCCGCGCCCGCCGCGCACGGCGCGGCCACCTCGTCGTAGGACAGGGCGTCCGCGGCGTCGCGCACCACCTGCCGCAGCTCGCCGTCCACGATGCGCAGCACGGATCGCAGCGGCTCGTGCCGGTGCAGCACGGCCAGCGCCGCGCGGCGCAGCCTGCCGGGTTCGAGCGGGCCGGTGATCGCCACCGCGAAGTAGCCGCTGCTGCTGATGCCCGGGTCGTACTCCTGCTC
>NZ_JBHWIE010000701.1:0-1698 GCF_042732085.1 Actinosynnema sp. NPDC059797 | reverse complement strand
AACGCGCACAGCGCCGCCGCGGTCTTGGAGCTGGCCGCCGCCGGCAGGCGCAAGAAGGTCGTCCACGTGTCGACCAGCGCGGTGGTCGACTCCCCGGCGTACCGCCCGGGGGAGGAGGTCGAGCCGGGCCCGCTGCGCGCGCTGCCGACCGGCCCGGCCGGGTACGTGCGCTCGAAGGCGGTCGCGGAGGAGTACTTCCGGCACGCCGCCGGGTTCGACGTGCCCGCCGTCGTGGTCCGGGTGCCGAGCATCTTCGGCGACCGGGTCCGGTTCCAGGTCAACGAGGCCGACGCGGTCTGGAGCTGGTGCCGGGCGATGGTCGCGACGGGTTCCTACCCGAGCAGCTTCGACCTCCCGGGCAACGAGCTGTTCCAGGCCCTGCCCGCCGATGCCGCGGCGCGCGTGCTCGTCGACGAGCTGCTGGCCGAGGACCCGCCGGGCTGCCGGTTCGTCAACGCCGTGCCGGCCGCGGTGTGCGGCACCGCCGACCTGGTCGCCGCGGCCCGGGGGTGCGGTCACCCGCTCCGGCCGGAGCCGGACGCGCGGTGGTACGAGGAGGTCGCCCGGCTGGACGCCGGGGAGATCTGGGTCGCGGGCACGGCGGCGGGCGTCGCGCGCCTGGTCGCCGACGCGCCGGCCGCGCCGCGCCGGCTGCACCGGTTCGCGCCGGGCGGCGGGCCGGGGGTCGCCCGGCTGCTCGCCGAGCACGCCATCCGGACCCCGGAGGAGATCGCCGGCTACTTCAGGACCCTCGTCGCCGGCCCGACGGCCCGGACGACGCGGCAACACGACGGTGAGGAGCGGTGATGGGCGCAGGGGAACAGCAGTACGACGTCGTGGTCAACGACGAGGAGCAGTACTCGATCTGGTCCGCCGGCCGGGAACTGCCCGCGGGCTGGCGGACCACCGGGTTCCGCGCCGGCAAGGAGGAGTGCCTGGCGCACATCGCCACGGTCTGGACGGACCTGCGGCCGCTGAGCCTGCGGCTGCGGTCCGCCTAGACGCCTCGGGGGAGGCACCCACGACGGGTCGTCGGCGCCCGGGCAGGGCCGCCGGCGCCCGCGCACCACCCGTTCCGCCGCGCGGAGACACCTTGAGGAGCAGTGATGACCCAGTCCTACAGCCAGGAGCCGGACGTCCGCGAACTCCGGCCGGCGCCCGCGCCGGTCGCGCGGCCCCGCATCGTCACCGCGACCGCGGTGCTCGCGTTCGCCCAGGCGCTGTTCTCGGCGCTCAGCACGGGGAGCGTGATCTCCGGCCTGCTCGGCGACGGCGCGGCCAGGGCCGCGGTCGTCGACGGCGGCACGCCCACCACGGCGTGGATCGGCGCGGTCGCCCAGGTCGTCGGCATCGTCCTGCTGGTCGTGGGCGGCGCGCGGCTGCTCGCCGGCAGGGGCCGGACCGCGCTGGTCGCCGGCGCGGCCGTGGAGATCGGAATCGTCGTGTACTACCTGATCACCAGCAACCTGATCCCGATCGACATCGCGATCTCGATCTTCTTCGCGATCCTGCCCGCGGTCGTCCTGGTCCTGGCGCTGGGCCGGGGCGCGACCGGGTTCCTGGCGTCGCGCCGCACCCGCTGAGGAACCGGCGCCGGGGAACTGGCGCCGGGGAACTGACGCCGGGGGACCGGCACCGGGGACCGGCCACCCCGCCCGGCGGCGGTGTTCAACTGCGCTCGGAAGGGCGGTTGAACAC
>NZ_JBHWIE010000700.1:0-1700 GCF_042732085.1 Actinosynnema sp. NPDC059797 | reverse complement strand
CAGCGGCGCCGCCACCAGGTCCAGGGCCAGGTCCACGTCCACGTCGGCGGGCAGCTCGCCGCGTTCCACCGCCCGCGCCACCATCTCCGCGCCCCGCGCCCGGCGCGGCTCGCCGACGGCCCGTTCCACCGCTCGCGCCAGCGCCGGGTTGCGGCCCGCCTCCGCCGCCAGGTCCGGCAGGATCCGCGCGAACCGCGGGTGCGTCAGCCACCCGTGCAGCGCACCCAGCGTCGCGCGCAGGTCCCCGCGCAACGACCCGGTGTCGGGCACCTCCGCCGGCGGCACGCTGAACTCCGCCAGCGCCGCGACCACCATGTCCTGCTTCGCGGGCCACCGCCGGTACAGCGCGCTCTTGCCCACGCCCGCCCGCTTGGCCACCGCCTCCATCGACAACCGCCCGTAGCCGTGCTCGGCCAGCTCGTCCAGCACCGCCTCGGTGATGGCCGAGGTCTTGTGCGGCTGGAGGACGGCGGCGCCGGTCGGGGCGCGCCGGGTGTGCTCGCTCATGCGGCCCAGCATAGGGCTGGACGGAACGGTACCGTCCCGCGTAAGTTGGACGGGACGGTACCGTTCCGTCCGATTGGAGGCACACCCGTGAACGCACGCGAGATCGTCGACGAGGCGCTGCGCCTGGTCCTGGCCCACGACATGGGCGGGTTCGCCGACCTGTGGGCCGAGGACGGCGTGATGGAGTTCCCGTTCGCCGCCGCCGAGCCGCGCCGCCTGGTCGGCCGCGAAGCCGTCCGCGACTACCTGCGCGACTACACCGACCACCTCGCGCCCGAGGCGGTCACCGAGCTGACCGTCCACCGCACCGCCGACCCCGAGGTCGTCGTCGCGGAGTTCGAGGTCGAGGGCCGGCTCGTCGCCACCGGCGAGCCCTACCGGGTGCCCTACGTCGCCGTGATCACCGCCCGGGACGGCCGGATCACCCGCTACCGCGACTACTGGAGCCCCGCGGCCCTGCCGCAGACCGGCTTCGGGAAGGGCGCGGCCGCGTGACCACGTTGATCATCGGGGGCACAGGCACGACCGGCCGCCGCCTCGTCGACCTGCTGCGCGGCTCCGCGGACCTGCGCATCGCCACCCGCACGCCCACCGCCGCCGAGCACGTCCGCTTCGACTGGCACGACCCGGCCACGCACGGGCCCGCGCTGCGCGGCGTGGACCGCGCCTACCTGGTCGCACCGCTCGGCGTGGCCGACCCGGCGCCGATCGTGGCGCCCTTCCTCGCGCTCGGGGACCTGCGCCGCGTCGTGCTGCTCGGCTCGTCCGCCGTCGAGGAGTCCGACACCGGCCTGGGCGCCCTGTACCGCCTCGTCCGCACCGCCGTGCCCGAGTGGACCGTGCTGCGCCCCTCCTGGTTCATGCAGAACTTCACCGGCGACCACCTCCTCGCCCGCGGCCTGCGCGCCACCGGCGAGATCGTCACCGCCACCGGGGACGGGCGGGTCGCGTTCGTCGACGCCGACGACATCGCCGCGGTCGCCGCCCGAGCCCTGACCGACCCGGAGCCGCACGACACCGACCACGTCGTCACCGGCCCCGAAGCCCTCTCCTACGCCGAGGCCGCCGCGGTCATCACGAGCGTGACCGGCCTGCCGGTGCGCCACCGGTCGGGGAGCGCCGGGGCGCGGGCCGGCCCGGCGGGGGGCTGGGGGGCCCCCCCCGACCTGGCCCCCGGGGGGGCCCGGGCGGGC
>NZ_JBHWIE010000699.1:0-1727 GCF_042732085.1 Actinosynnema sp. NPDC059797 | reverse complement strand
TGTGTATAAGAGACAGCAGTACCGGCAGTGACCGCGCCGCGGGCGCCGGGCGGAGCGCGGCCCGGCGCCCGCGCGCGTGAGCGCCCTCACTCCCGGTGGCCGGCCGCCAGGACATACCCTCCGGTGATGACGTTGAGGCTCGACACCGCGGGTCCGGTCGCCACGCTGACCATCGACCGCCCGGCCAAGCGCAACGCGATGAGCTACGAGATGTGGTCGGCGCTGCCCGGCCTGCTCGGGCGGGTCCGGGACGACGACGAGGTGCGCGTGCTGGTCGTCCGGGGCGGCGAGCACTTCTCGGCGGGCGCGGACATCAGCGAGTTCTCCACCCTGCGCAGCGGCGCGGACGGCGCGGCCCGCTACGGCGAGGCCGTCCACGCGGGGGAGCGGTCCATCGTCACCCTCGGCAAGCCCACCATCGCCGCGATCAACGGGTTCTGCATCGGCGGCGGCTGCGAGCTCGCGCTCGCCTGCGACCTCCGGCTGGCCGCGGCGGACGCCCGGTTCGGCATCACGCCCGCCAAGCTCGGCATCGTCTACAACTTCCTGTCCACCAAGCAGCTGGTCGACGCGGTGGGCCCGGCGTGGGCCAAGCAGATCCTGTTCAGCGGCGAGATCATCGACGCGGCCACCGCGCTGCGCATCGGCCTGGTCAACGAGGTGCACCCGGCGGACGAGCTGGAGGCCCGGGTCAAGGGTCTGGCCGAGACCATCGCCTCCCGGGCGCGGGTGAGCGTGCGCGGGGCCAAGCACATCGTCAACCGCATCACCGACGGCCACCACGAGGAGGACGACGCCGTGCGGGCCCTGTACGACGAGGCCGTGCGCAGCGCCGAGTACGCGGAGGGCGTGACGGCGTTCCTGGAGAAGCGGCCACCGCGCTTCTGACGGGACCCGGGCGGGTGGCCGGGGGACAGGCGGGCGGGTGGTTCAACACCCCCGGGCTGGGTACCTCGTCGGCATGACCGAACCCGAGGACAAACCCCTCAACCCGGACCCGCCGCACTCGCCGGGCACGCCGGAGCCGCCCGATCTCGACGTGGACCCCGAGCAGTTCCTCGACGAGGACGAGCGGCGCGGGCGCCGGCAGGAGCCACCCGACTAGGGGCGGCCCCCGCCGGGCGGCTCACTTGCCGTCGTGCTTGTTGGTGTCGCCGGGCCACTCGCCGACGACCCTCTCGTAACCGGCCGCGCCGCCGCGGTCGATCGCGGCCTTGACCAGGCCGAAGATCGCGCCCTGGACGGTCGCGGCCAGCAGCACCTCGCCCCAGCCGCGGTCCTTCTGGGTCGCGGTGGGGGCCTCCTTCGTGCCGGTGATGAGCTTCCACACCTGGCCGAACAGGGCGCTGGCCGCCACACCGCCGAGCACGCCGAACAGCAGGCCGAGCGGGCGGTAGAGCATCTTGTTCACGGTCACCGCCCCCGCCGCGCGAGCTTCCACAGCACCACCACGAGCGCCAGCGCGCCCGCCGCGACCGCGGCCGGGTGCCGCCTGCCCTGCTCGACGCGCTCCCGCACGGTCGGCGGCAACTGCTCGACCGCCCAGGTCGCCCGCTCGCCGACCTGGTTCGCCACGACGGTGGCCTTCTCGCCGACCTGGCTCGCCACGACGGTGGCCTTCTCACTGACCTGACCGGCGACGGCGGTCGCCTTCTCGCTCACCTGACCGGCGACGGCGGTCGCCTTCTCACTGACCTGACCAGCCACGACAGCTGTCTCTTATACAC
>NZ_JBHWIE010000698.1:0-1731 GCF_042732085.1 Actinosynnema sp. NPDC059797 | reverse complement strand
ACCTGGCGGGTGGCCTCGACGAACCGGCTGCTGTCGACCTGGCCTCCCGCGGCCAGGACCTCCCGGTCCATGACCGACAGGTTCGCCTGGGCCAGGTGCTCCTGCGCGATCGCAGGGAAATCCGCCTTCAGGTTGGCCAGTGTGTAACCGGAGGCCACCGGGCGGCTGGTGATCACCTCGGGCAGGATGTCTACCGCGCCGCTGGTCACCGAGTCGCGGTAGACCTTTCCCCAGTCCCGGATCTCCTGCTCGGTCAGGGCCGCCCGCATGGTCTCCAAGAGCTTGTGCTCCAGGTCAGTCGCCGTCTTCCCCTGCCGCAACCGGTCAGCGGCGTGCAACGCCGCCCCCAGCAGTACGTTGCGCTTTCCGGTGCCTGCTAGAGCCCGTGACATGCGCGAACTCCGATTCGCGCCCGTCAGCAAGCCCTGCAACAGCTCCAGACGCTGCCCGGAAGACGTGTCTCCCACGGCCACACCTCCACCTTTTGTTTGGCCGCAACGGATCTGATGACCACGACACTATGATCACGCGCTGCGCATGATCCATCACCCCCGGGAGTGAACGGCGACCATGGCGCGGTCGGCCCAGGCAGAGCCCATGTACGGCGGTCGGTCATCACCCTCCTGGTCGACAACCGATCGGGCGGTGGCCGTCGCATCGCCGCTGGGTGCTGATCAAGTGACGCTACGGATGTCCACGTTGCGCCGGCGTGGCGGGGAGGCGGACCTCGTGCCCGGTCATGCCGCCCACCCGCGCGTGGCGCCCCCAGTGCGGTGGCTGATGCGCCTGGTCATCAGGGTGATCGCGGCCCAGGTCAGATGGGCTTCAGAGTGCTGCACGAGTCGCTCGTGGTCCCGGCAGTTGCGGCGTGCCCGAATCAGCCACGACAGCGATCTCTCCACGACCCAGCGGCGCGGCAGCACCACGAACCCCTTCTGGTCGGGCGGCCGCACGACGATCTTGATCGTCAGGTTCAGGAACCGCTTGGCCCACGCCACCAGCTCGCCGCCATATCGGGTACGCAGCGGCTCGATCTCCAGCGCGGCGTCCATCTCGTCCCACAGCTGCGGGTACCGCTCGCCCTGCAGATGGGCGTTCTGCGCCAGGTACTCCAGTTGGGGGCCCATCTCCGGCGCGACCAGGTACGGACGGTGGTGGTCGTTCCCGAAGCCCGGGTGCATCGCGTACAGCGGGAACCGCCGCGCCGCCTCCACCAGCCGCCCCATCTGCTCCGCGGTCGTCCGCAACGCCGTGGCGGCGCGACCCTCGCCCAGCTCGGCCGCCTTGGCCAGCGACCGCTTGGCGCACCGCGCCCACGAGTTGACCTCCGCCAGCTCCGCCGGCGTGAACGGCCGTCTGTGTTTGCCCAGGTCCGACCGGTTTCCCTGCCCCGGACGCGCCGCCAACGCCGCCTCCGCCTGATCCCGCGAGTACAGCTTCGCCCCAGTCTCCATGTCCCGGTCGACCGCCGCCAGGCCCAACGAGCGCACCAGATCCCGCGCCGACTGCGGCGCCCGCCCGGCCGCCGCCGCGACCTGCTTCGCCGTCCACCTCTCCACGGCCCCGGAGAGTACGACCCCCCGTAGGGAAGTCCCGCTCCAGCTGAAGCCACAGTTCTGCCTGCACATGGACACCCCCTAGGTCGTGTTTCAGATGTGGCGTAGCCAGATGTTGATGGCGGCGATGTCGATGGTGGCCTGGTAGCGGACGGCGAGCTTGTCGTAGCGGGTG
>NZ_JBHWIE010000697.1:0-1736 GCF_042732085.1 Actinosynnema sp. NPDC059797 | reverse complement strand
GGTGCCCCCGACCTCGCCGGCCCCCGCCTCGGGGAACCGGGACCAGTCGTCGGCGCGCTCGGGCGCGGGTCCGGCGCTGATCGCGCCGAGCGCGAGCAGTTCGTCCACCACCTCGCGGTAGCCGTCGGGGTCCGGGGTGCCGGCCAAGACCTCGTCGAGGGACCTGGTCCCGTCGAACCGCGAGAGCACCTCCCACAGCGCGTCGGGCGGGGCGGCGATCTCGAAGCTGTCGCCCGCGGGCGTGACGACCAGCGTGCCGTCGTCGCCCAGGGGCCGGAGTTCGATGTGGACGAGTCTTGGCGCCTGTCCGTCTGCTCGCTCGTTGCCCCGCACCGTTGCTCTCCCTGTCGCGTCGTCCGTCTTGGGGAACCGGTCCGGGGGAGGGCGTGCCTCCCCCGGACCGGCGCTGCCGGTCTTACTTCTTCCAGCTGAACGTCGTGCCCAGCGAGGTGTGGTGGTTGTTCGGGGCCAGCAGCTTGGCGACCCGAGAACCCGCGATGCGCTTGATCATGTCGAACCTCCCTCCGGATGTGTGAATTTTTGACACACCGAATGAAAGCCTTTCGGCCCATTCGGTTGATTACCCCCAGGTGGCCATCCCGGCCGGAAACACTGAACTCAGCTAAGCAGGCGGAGGCGACACTGTCTTCAACACGGGGTGGAGTTCCGGACCAAAACTCGTGGAGTTCGGCACTGCCCGGTTCCACCGATTGACGACACATCACCACATGCGCATAACACCACTCAACGCGGCTACCCCGTTCGGTCGCACCGGAGTGGCGAACGGGTCAGCAGATGCCTCATGGGGCACTGCCGGCGATTTGTCGCCCACGGATCTTTGCCGGACGCACTGGAACAACCCACTCAACGCATATAGTTTGGAGCTTCGGTCGAGACGACCGGTGTTCGACCACCGGTCAATGGGGGATCGGAATGCATGAAGAGCACAGATGGAGTCTGCGCGCACCATGAAGATCCGGGTGCTGGCCTACGACGAGCAGACACTGGTTCGCGCGGGCGTGCGCGCCGTGCTCGATCGGGAGAACGACATCGAAGTGGTGGACGAGGCGGAGAAGTCCCACCAGATGCTGAGACGGGCCAGGCTGCTGCGCCCGGACGTGATCCTGCTCGGCCTGCCCGTCACCGACACCGACCTGGTGTCGATGGTGCGCAGGCTCCTGGTGCAGGCCAAGTCGGCGCACGTCGTCGCCCTGGTCGGCAACGGCGACCACGACGACCTGGTCGAGGCGCTGCGCAGCGGGCTGCGGGGCGTGGTGCGCCGGGACGAGCCGTCCAGCGACCTCATCCGGGCCATCCGCACCGTGGTGCGGGGCGCGGCCTACATCACGCCCTCGGTCGCCGCCCGCCTGCTCGACTGGCTGACCACCACGCAGCCCTCGGTGACGGTCCCGTCGCCGATGACCGGCGCGTTGAGCAACCGGGAGCTCCAGGTCCTGGCCCTGGTCTCGCTGGGCGTCTCGGACGGGCAGATCGCCGAGGAGCTGGGCGTCACCACGGCCACGGTGCGCTCCCACATGCACCACGTGCTGACCAAGCTGGAGGTGCGCGACCGGGTCCAGGCGGTGGCGTTCGCCTACCGCCACGGCCTGGTCGGCGGGAGCCGGACCCGGGTCGGGAGCGGCGCGGGGCTGAGGTCCGGGCGCGGCGCGTGACCCGCGGCGCGTCGCCC
This sequence comes from Actinosynnema sp. NPDC059797, assembly GCF_042732085.1. Lineage (NCBI taxonomy): Bacteria > Bacillati > Actinomycetota > Actinomycetes > Pseudonocardiales > Pseudonocardiaceae > Actinosynnema > Actinosynnema sp. NPDC059797. The sequence continues at coordinate 46 of NZ_JBHWIE010000697.1, read as the reverse complement.
GCGGAGCGCGCCCGGGGGCCGGTGTCCCGCACCGCGTGAACCCCCT
>NZ_JBHWIE010000696.1:0-1764 GCF_042732085.1 Actinosynnema sp. NPDC059797 | reverse complement strand
CGGGGCCGCCTCCTTTCGGGTTATGTGGGGGGGTACTGCCTCATGTCGGGAGGCCCGACACCGTGCGGTGTCGGGCCTCCGGGGAGTGACTTCGGTCGCTTCGCGCCGACGGGCTCAGTCCGACGGGCTCAGCTCCGCGGACCTCAGTCCTGCGGGCTGAGGTCGAACGCGCGCTCGGCGGCGTCGGTCTCGTTGTCGTCGTCGGCCTGGGCGGCGTTGAGGAACCACCGCACGGCCTCCTCGGTGCGCCCGGCCGCCGCCAGGTTGTCGGCGTAGGCGTAGAACAGGCGGGCGCTCCACGGGTCCCGGCGCTTCGCGTCCAGGTCGTCGCCCTGGAGCGCCACCACGGCCGCGTCCAACTGACCCATGTCCCGCCGGGCGCCGGCCGCCACGATCCGCAGCTCGACGGACTCCTCCGCCGACAGCGGCAGGCCCTGGGCCTCGCGCGCCAGCTCGATCGCCCGCTCCGGCCGCCCCAGCGCCCGCTCGCAGTCGGCCATCACCGCGACGTGCCCGGCCCCGTGCGACATGCGCCGGGCGGCCCGCAGCTCCGACAGCGCCTCGGACCACTCACCGGCGTGGTAGGCGGTCAGCCCGGCGGCCTCGCGCACCACCGCGACCCGCGCCGCCTTCGACCGCGCGTACCGGGCGTGCTCCAGGGCCAGCTCGGGCTCGCTGTCGATCAGGATGCCCGCGGCCGCCAGGTGCCGGCCGACGATCTCGGCCAAGCCCTTGGGCAGCCCGCGCAGCTCCTGCTTCACCTCGGGGTCCAGCACGGAGATGTCCGCCTCCGGCGGCAGCTCGGGCGTGCGGGCCCGGGTGAACACCCGCTCGCGACCCTCGCCGGATTCCGCGGGCTCAGAGGACTCCGAGGGCTCCGAGCCCTCGGCGTTCGCGGAACTCCCGGAGTCCGAGTCGGCCTCGGCGTTCGCGGAGGCCACGGGGGTCTCCCGCTCGATCCCGATGCCGTCCTCGGTCACGATCCCGTCCGCGGAGGCGGTCCCGGTCTCGGTCCCGGTCCCGGTCTCGTCCTCGGCCCCGGTCTCGGCCGACTCGTCCGCGTCGTCCTCGGCACCGGCGACCCGCTCGGCCTTGTCCTCGGCGCCGGTCCCGACAACAGCCGCGCCGGCGGTCACCGACTCGTCGACCTCGACCGCGGTGTCCTCGTCAACGCGCTGGTCCTCGACCTTCGCGACCCGGTCCTGGAACCGGGCGGCCCGCTCACGGCTGCGCTCGTCACGCTTGTCGTCGCGCCGGTCATCCCGGCGGTCGTAACGCGGCTTGTCGTACTGCGGCCGGTCCTGACGCGGCCGGTCCGAGCGGGGACGGTCGTCCCTGCGGTCGGTGCCCCGGTCATCCCGACGCGGGTAGCCACCGCGCTCGCCGCCCCGGTCGTCACGACGCTGGTAGCCAGGCCGGTCGTCACGGCGGGGGTAACCGCCGCGGTCGCCGGAACGCTCGTCGCGCCGCTGGTAGCCGCCACGGTCGCCCGACCGGTCATCACGCTTCTGGTAACCGGGCCGGTCGCCGGGTCGATCGTCACGCTTCTGGTAGCCCGGCCGGTCGTCGCGCCGCTGGTAGCCGCCGCGGTCGTCGCGGGGCCGGAACTCGCGACGCTCGCCGCCGCGCTCACCACCCCGGTCGAACCCGCGGTCACCACCACGATCGTCACGCCTGTCATCGCGCTTGTCGTCGCGCCGGAAATCACGGCGGTCACCGGAGCGGTCGTCACGCCGCTGGAAACCACCGCGGTCGTCACGGGAC
>NZ_JBHWIE010000695.1:0-1766 GCF_042732085.1 Actinosynnema sp. NPDC059797 | reverse complement strand
GGACCCGCGGGAGCTGGTCGGTCGTCATCGTGGTGGTGGTCGCGCCGTAGCAGGCGGCCTCCACGAACGCCACGGACGGGTGGGCCGCGGCCCACAGCCGCGGGTAGGTCAGCGGACCGCGGCGGCACGGGTCGTTGGGGTTGTCGTAGGTGCGGGTGCCGGGAGCGGTCGTGTACGAGTCGCCGAGGGCGACGTACTTGCCGGCGAGGGGCGCCGCCTGGGCGGGCGCGGCGATGACCGCGGTGGCGATCAGCGCCAGCAGTACGGGGAACAGGGCCCGTGGTGCGCGCATGGATCTCGTCTCCATCGGGGTTCGGGTGGAGCGGACCCTTTCAGGAGTAACAGTTGATGTTGTGGGGTAATACCCCACAAAGGGTGGCGATGGGTGAATTTATCACTAATGGTGCGGAATCCCGATCCATTCGGGCCTCGATTCACCCGGTGGTGTCCGCCGCGCCCTCCTCGATCGGGTCCCCCCCGAGGGACGGCGCGGCGATCAGGCCGGGCACGTCCGGGGCCCGACCCGCCGCCGAGGGTGATCGCGACGTTCGACGTGCTGCCGGGCAGCTCCCGGTAGCCCGGCGCCGGGGTGAGGTCGAAGCCCAGGTCGCCCGGCGCGGTCTCGCCACCCCAGCGGGGTGGCCCGCGACGTCCAGCTCGCGCGGCTCGTCCATGTCCATCCCCTGGAGGCGGGCCTGGACGCCGGACAGGCCGTCGGTCGCCTCCTCCGGCGTCTTGCCCACCAGCGGTTGGCCCATGACCACGACGCTGGTGTTGGTGGCCGGCCTGGCCGGCCCAGGCAGGTCCGGGTCGACCTCCATGCCGTCCGGGGACCCGCAGCAGCACGTTCGTGCGGGGGATCGGGACGTGCCCGGAGCCGGTCGCGGCCTTCCCCTCGGCGGTCGCGGTCGCGGCCTCGATCAGCGGTCCGGCGCACCGTACCCGAGATCAACTCACGACCGGCTCACACCCAGTGGTCGTCCGCCCCGCGGGTCAGGCGGGCCAGGTCGCCGAGACCGCCCACCGAGGGCCGCACGTACCCGGCGCGCGCGGCCACGCCCGCCGCCTCGCCGCGGGACCGGCAGTCCAGCTTGGCGAGCAGGCGCTCGACGTAGGTCTCGACCGTGCGGCGGCTTACCACCAGCGCCTCCGCGATGTCCTGGTTGCTCAGGCCCGCGACCAGGCCGGTGGCGACGTCCAGCTCCCGGGCGGTCAGGCCGGGCGCGTTCGCGAACGCCGTGCACGCCGCGATGACACCGCCGCGCGGGCCGTCGGCCACGCGCAGCAGCCGCACCCGGTGCCAGCCCTCCCGGCCGGGCCACAGGAACGGGACCGTGCGGATGCCCAGCGCCGCGAACTGCTCCGCCACCGCCCGCACCGCGGGGTCGTAGGTGATCGGCGCGGGTTCGCGGCCGGTCACGGGGGCCTGCGCCGGCAGGATCCAGCCGGCCGTCCACTCCGGACCGAACCACGCGTCCAGCCGGGGGTGGCGCAACGGGTCCACGCGACGGGCGAGGGCCTCGCCGACCGTCGCGACGAACCGGCGGGCCTCCTCGCCGAACGCCGAGCGCTCCGGCGCGTTGAGGTGCAGCACGCCCACGACCTGCCTGCCGCCCAGCTTCAGCGCCGCCGACAGGCCGTCCTCCAGCCCGGCGGGCCGCAACTGCTCCTGGTAGTGCGGCGAGTCGCGGAAGTTGTGCGGCATGTCGTCCATCAGCAGCGGCACGGGCGAGTCGAACAGCTGGCCGCCCCACCGGGTGCGGGGC
>NZ_JBHWIE010000694.1:0-1778 GCF_042732085.1 Actinosynnema sp. NPDC059797 | reverse complement strand
GCTTGGTCGCTAACCCACTTACCGGAGACCTCGCCACGTTCCGGCCACCGACACGCCGCCGCTCACCTCAACCTTTGAAACACGGGCTAGGCCGCCCGGCAGGGGCCGACGTCGTACTCCGGGTCGACGCCGTCGAGCCCGTTCTCGTCGGTCTTGGTCACGGTGCAGACCACCACGTCCCCGACGGCGACGCCCTCGGGCAGCCGGTCGCGGTCCGCGCCGTAGGTGCCGGTGTGGGGCGCGTCGGGCTGGTCGCCGTCGAGCTCCATGCCGACCCGGACGGGCGTGCCGTCGTTCGTGTCGACGATGCGGACGACCTTGAGCCGCACCTCCGCGGACGACTCGCTGCCACAGCCGACGAGCACGGCTCCCACCAGGAGGACGGCGGCACACGCCTTGAGCGCCTTCACGCGGTCGAGCTTAGCTAGAAGCGCAGCACCGGGAGGACGGATGACAGGTCCGCCCGGCTGCCGGACGCGGTGACCCTGGCGTCGGCGACGGCCTCGGCCCAGCCCAGCCGCCCCACGGCCAGCTCCAGCCAGGTGCGGGCGTCGGTCTCGACGACGTTGGGCGGCGTGCCGCGGGTGTGCCGGGGCCCGGCCACGCACTGCACGGCGGCGAACGGCGGCACCCGCACCTCGACGCTGCGGCCCGGCGCGACCTGCTCCAGGGTCCGCAGGCTCAGCCGGACGGCCGCGGCCAGGGCCGGGCGCGGCGGCTGGTCGGCCTCGCCCCCCAGCCAGGGCAGCACGGCTTCGACCGCGGCGCGCGCCTCTCTCGGGTCGACGGGTTTCGACGGCACCGGCCGAGGTTATCGCCCGACGGGCAGGCCGGCCGACCGCATCGCCTCGGTCAGCAGTTCCTCCACGTGGTGGGTGAGCCGCCGGGCGTCGGTCGGGGTGAACGTGCTCCACGGCTCCGCCCCGTCGGACGCGCGCCGCTGCTGGAGGTACCGCCCCTCCTCGGTGTCGAAGAACGCCACCACGCGGTCGGGCCGGCACCGCTTGCCGTACCTGTCGCGGGCCGCCGCGCCGAAGTTGCCCGTGTGCACGAGCCCGGTGAACATCTTCACCAGCGTGGTCGCGTCCTCCTGGCGCACGCCCTGCTGCCGCAGCGAGTTCTCCAGCGACTTGGGCGAGCCGTCGGACCGCTTCACGGCCGCTTCCAGGTCGGCGCTCGGCATGGTGACGGAGTGGCCGGTGCCGGCGGGGTGCGCGGGCAGCGTGCCCAGCACCGCCGACGCCAGGCCGGAGGCCGCCGCGCGCCGGAACGTCAGCCGGTTGTCGTCGAGGGTGGCCACCGCGGCGTCGTCGCCGTTGGCGACGGCCAGCACGCGGACGCTGCGGCCGATCCAGACCCGGCCGTCGACCTCGCGCCCGGGGCGGGAGAACATCCGCAGCAGGTGGTGCAGCTCCGGTTCCAGGCCGGTCGGCCCGCCGAGCCCGCGGGCGCCGATGCCGTGCCACACGCGCCGCTCCAGGTCGGCCCGCTCCCGGTGCGTCCGCCCCGGCGAGGGCACCTTGATGACCAGCGGCATCTGCCCCAGGTCCAGGCGTTCCCACAGCACGTCGAACTCCTCGGCGGAGAGCGTGATGGGCTCCCGCTCCGCCGGCCCCCCGAAATACGTCACGCCAACCCCCGGTCCTCGAAGTCGGGCCCGCGCCGAACCCGGCGCGGGCCCGTGCTCGCGCAAAGGCTACTGCGGCGTTTCCCCGATCACGGGCGGCGCCACGAGGCGGTCGTCGCCGAACACGTCGTCGGTCTCGACCAGGTAGTCG
>NZ_JBHWIE010000693.1:0-1786 GCF_042732085.1 Actinosynnema sp. NPDC059797 | reverse complement strand
GTCGACAGTTGTCGACCACCGGGAGGATGACATGATCGGGTTCATCGTCGCCGGTTTGATCATCGGCGCGCTCGCCCGACTGATCAAGCCCGGCAAGCAGCACCTCGGCATCGTGGCGACGCTGCTGCTCGGCCTGGCCGGTTCGGTCATCGGCGGGACGATCGCGAACCTGCTCGGCACCGGCGACATCTTCGAGCTGAACGTGCTGGGCTTCATCGTCGCGGTGATCGCGTCCGTGCTGCTCATCGGCGTCGCGGAGGGCATCGCCGGCGGCGGTCGCCGCACGAGCCTGCGGTAACGCCGGGACCACGACGTGACGCGGTGCGCGGGAACTTCCCGCGCACCGCGTTTTCACGTGTCCGCGGCGCACACTGGTGAGCGCTAACAGCGGTGTTCGTCAAGCCCTTGCCTGGTCCTGTGTTAGCGATAACATTCGGGGCGCACCGTACCCGTCCGCACCGAAGGGCCGCCCCATGCTCCGCTACCCCCTGCTGCACCCGCCGCTGCTCTCCGCCCTGGCCACCGCCGGCCACGGCAGCCGGGTGCTGCTCGCGGACGCGAACTACGCGCACCGCACCAACGTCCACCACCGCGCCGAGCTGGTGCACCTCAACCTGCGCCCCGGCCTGCTCACCGTGGACCAGGTGCTGGAGCCGGTGCTCACCGCCGTCCCGGTCGAGGCCGTGCACACCATGCGGCCCGACGAGGGCGGCACTCCCCCGGCGTGGGCGGACTACGAACGCCTGCTCGGCCCCGACCTGCCCCTCCAGGCGCTGGCGCGCCAGGACTTCTACGACGCGTGCCGCGGTCCCGAGCTGGCGGTGTGCGTGGCGACCGGCGACGGCAGGCTCTACGCGAACGTCCTGCTGACCATCGGTTTCGTGGGCTGAGGCGTCAGGTCGCGGCGTGCGGCGGCAGCACCGCGACCGGGCACGGCGCCCGGTCCACCACCGAGTGGGCGACCGACCCGAACAGCGCGCGCCGCACCACCCCCGTCGCGCGGCTGCCGACGACCAGCAACCCCGCCCCCGCCGCCGCCCGCGGCAGCACGTCCACCGCCGGACCCGGGACGACCTCGACCCGGGAGCGGACGCCGGGGTGGCGGCGCGCGGACTCCGCCAGGTCGGGGTCGGACCCGACCGCGTACGGGTCGCCGCCGTCGGGCACCGCGTGCACGAGGACCACCTCGGCGCCCGTGCGCGCGGCGAACTCGTGCGCGAACCGGACCGCCCGGCCGCTGCCCGGCGAACCGTCCACCCCGACCACCACCGGACCGCCGGCACCGGCTTCCGCACCCTCGCGCACCACCACGACCGGCCGGGTGGCGGCCTCGACGACCTGCGCCGCGGTCGAGCCGAGCAGGACGCCGGCGACACCGGTGCCGTCCGAGTGCCCCACCACGACGAAGGCCGCGCGCTCCGCGTGCCGCAGCAGCACGTCCGCCGGGTCGCCCGGCACGACCTCGGCCCGGACGTCCGCCGCACCGCGGTCCCGGCACCGCCGCGCCACCCCGTCGAGCACGTCCCGCGCCCACTGCCGCATCGCCTCCTCCCCCGCGACGTCGACCGGCTGGTGCAGGTGGACCTGCTCGTACAGCGGCCACCGCAGCCCGTGGACCAGCAGGAGGGGCAGGCCCCACGACACCGCCCGCCCGGCCGCCCACTCGGCCGCCCGCGCGGCACCGTCGGTGCCGTCGACACCCACGACGACCTGTTCACCGGACATCGAAGCCCGGTGCGGCACACCGTCAGCGATTACATCTTCGTGGACGACGGCGCGGTGCTGC
>NZ_JBHWIE010000692.1:0-1773 GCF_042732085.1 Actinosynnema sp. NPDC059797 | reverse complement strand
CGACTGGCTGGTCCGCACGTCGTGGCTGACCGAGGGCGGCGACATCCTCGTGGTCGCCGTGCGGACCGGGGACTACGCCGAGCTGACCTCCCGGGTCGCGAACGTCGCCCTGGTCACCAGCGGGGTCGCCCTGGCCGCGCTGGCGCTGCTGTCGCTGCGCGCCGTGCGGCGCGGCCTGCGGCCCCTGGCGGACATCTCCGACACCGCCGCGGCCATCGGCTCGGGCGACCTGGGCAGGCGGGTGGAGCAGGCGGGGACCGGGACCGAGGTCGGCAGGCTGGGCACGGCGCTCAACGCCATGCTCGGCCAGCTCGAATCGGCGTTTCGCGAGCGCGAGGCCTCCGAGCAGCGGCTGCGGCGGTTCGTCGCGGACGCCTCGCACGAGCTGCGCACCCCGATCGCCACCATCCGCGGGTACGCCGAGCTGTTCCGGCTCGGCGCCGCGGCCCGCCCCGACGACCTGGCGACGGTGCTGCGCCGGATCGAGTCGGAGGCCGGGCGGATGGGCGTGCTGGTCGACGAGCTGCTCCTGCTCGCCCGCCTGGACCAGGGCCGTCCCCTGGCGGTCGAACCGGTGCGTCCGGCGGACCTGGCGGCCGAGGCGGTGGCGGACGCCCGCGCGGCGTCACCCGGGCACGTCTTCGAGCTGGACGCGGAGCGGGTGGAGGTGGTGGCGGACGAGGACCGGCTGCGGCAGGTCCTGGGCAACCTGCTCGCCAACGTCGTCCAGCACACCCCCGCGGGCACCCGGGCGGTGGTGCGGGTCCGGGCGGACGGCGGCCACGCCGTGCTGGAGGTGGCCGACGACGGCCCCGGCGTTCCGCCGGAGCACGCGGGCCGCGTGTTCGAGCGCTTCTACCGCGGGGTCTCGGAGCGGTCGGGCGACCACGGCGGGGCCGGGCTGGGGCTGTCCATCGTGGCCTCCGTGGCGGAGGCGCACGGCGGGTCGGCGTCGCACGCCCCGGCGCCGGGGGGCGGCGCGGTGTTCGCGGTCCGCCTCCCGCTGCGCGGCTGACGTGCCGGGGGAACCGCCAGGGGCGCGGGGGAACCACCGGGATCCCGACCGCCACGCGGCCGTGGACCGGGACCCCAGTGGGCGCGGGACGCGCCCCCGTCCCGCGCCCACCCGGTTCAGCGCGCGGCGGTGATCAGCCTGCGCGCCTCGCGGCTCACGGCCACGGCGCTCCCGCCGTGGTTGGCGAGCACCACGGCGGTCCACCCGGAATCGGGGAACCAGTCCACGTTGGTGGACACGCCCCGCGCGCCGCCGGTGTGGCCGTTGATCCGCTGCCCGTTCACGTGGTGCGTGGTCGGCCCGTAACCCTCGAAGAACGAGTTGTCCGGCGCGAGCGGCCACTTGGGGCTCGCGGCGAGCTGGGTGTGCGCCGTCGCCGCGCACCGCGCTCGGGCGGAGGCGTCCGGGGTGGACCTGCGGGTGGTGGCGGGGGAGCCGGTGGTCGTGCGCGCCGACCCCGCCCGGCTGCGCCAGGCGCTGGGCAACCTCGTGTCCAACGCGATCCGGCACACCCCGCCCGGCGGGGCCGTGGTGGTCACCGTGCGCGGGCGGGCGGACGCGGTGGAGTTCGCCGTGGCCGACACCGGGTCGGGCATCGCCGCGGAGCACCTGCCGCACGTCTTCGACCGCTTCCACCGCGCCGACCCGTCCCGCGGCCGCGCCACCGGGGGCAGCGGCCTGGGGCTCGCGATCGCCCGACACCTCGTCGAGGCGCACGGCGGGGCGCTCACCGCGACGAGCGCGCCGAGCCGCGGCTC
>NZ_JBHWIE010000691.1:0-1815 GCF_042732085.1 Actinosynnema sp. NPDC059797 | reverse complement strand
CGACCACCAGGACCTGCCGTTCGAGCGGCTGGTCGAGGAGCTGAACCCGGCCCGCACCCCGAGCAGGCACCCGCTGTTCCAGGTCATGGTGGTGCTCCAGAACAACGCCGCCGCGGCGGTGGAGCTGGCGGGCGCGGCGTGCGCGCCCGAGCCGGTGCCGAACACGGCCGCCAAGTTCGACCTCACCCTGGCCGCGCACGAGACCCCCGACGGGCTGGGCGGCTACCTGGAGTACGCCACCGACCTGTTCGACCGCGACACCGCCGAGCTGCTGCTCAACCGCTTCACGTGGCTGCTGGCCGACGTCGCCGCCGACCCGGGCCGCCCGATCGGCTCCTACGACCTGCTCACCTCGGCCGAACGGCACGACCTGCTGCTGGTGTGGAACGACGGCGGACCCGCCGCACCGGCCGGGACCGCGCACGACCTGGTGGCCGAGCAGGCGCGGCGCACCCCCGGCGCGACCGCCGTCGTCTCCGGCGGCACCGCCACCACCTACGCCGAGCTGGACGCCGCCGCCAACCGGCTGGCCCACCGCCTGATCACCGCCGGGGTCGAACCCGGCGACGTGGTCGGCGTGCTGCTCGACCGCGACCCCTCGCTGGTCACCGCCGTGCTCGCGGTGCTCAAGGCGGGCGCGGCGTACACCGTGCTCGACCCCCGCTTCCCCGCCGCGCGCCTGGCCGCCGTGGCGGACCGGGCCGGGCTGCGCCACGTGGTGTCCACACCGGACTGCCCCCTCGACGTGACCGTGGTCGAACCCGACGCCGGGGGTCCCGACGCGGACGGCCCCGCCACCGCGCCCGCCATCGCCGTCGACCCCGCCGACGTGGCCTGCGTGATGTTCACCTCCGGCTCCACCGGCGTCCCCAAGGGCGTCCTGGCGCCCCACCGCGCCCTGGTCGGCACCCTCACCGGCCAGTCCTACGTGGACTTCTCCGCCGGCGAGACCTGGCTCCAGTGCTCCCCGGTCTCCTGGGACGCCTTCGCGCTGGAGCTGTTCGGCCCCCTGCTGCACGGCGCCGCCTGCGTCCTGCAACCGGGCCACGTCACCGACCCCGCCGTGATCGCGGACCTGCTCGTCGCGCACGGCGTGACCACCGCGCACCTGTCCGCGAGCCTGCTCAACCACCTGATCGACGAACACCCCGACGCCCTGCGCGGGCTCAGGCAGCTGATGACCGGCGGCGAACCCGCCTCCGTCGCCCACGTCCGCGAACTCCTGGCCCGGCAGCCGGACCTGCGCCTGGTCAACGGCTACTCCCCCGTCGAGAACATGATCTTCACGCTGTGCCGGCGGATCACCCCCGCCGACGCGGAGCACCCCACCGTCCCGGTCGGCTCGCCCATCGCCGGCAAGCGCGTCTACGTGCTGGACCACCGGCTCGCCCCGGTCCCCGTCGGCGTCCCCGGCGAGGTCTACATGGGCGGCGGGCTCGCCCACGGCTACCTGGGCGCCCCCGCGCTCACCGCCGAGCGGTTCGTGGCCGACCCGTTCGAGCCGGGCGGGCGCATGTACCGCACCGGCGACCTGGTGAAGTGGCGCGCCGACGGCTCCCTGGACTTCCTGGGCCGCGCCGACGACCAGGTCAAGGTCCGCGGCTTCCGGGTCGAGCCCGCCGAGGTCCGCGCCGTGCTCACCGCGCACGACGACGTGGTGGACGCGGTCGTGGTCGTGCGGGAGGACCGGCCGGGCGACAAGCGCCTGGTCGCCTACGTGGTCGGCGACGCGGCGCCCGCCGAGCTGCGGGCGCACGTGGCCGGGCTGCTGCCCGAACACCTGCGCCCCGCCTCCTACGTGCCGCTCGGCGCCCT
>NZ_JBHWIE010000690.1:0-1833 GCF_042732085.1 Actinosynnema sp. NPDC059797 | reverse complement strand
CTGTTCAACAGCGTGGAGCAGACCGCCCAGCTCCCGCGGATCTGACCCGCACCCCCTCCCGCGATCGGGCCCCCGGCACTTCGGTGCCGGGGGCCCGGTCCTTTTCCCGCCCCGGCCGGGTCCGCTCAGCCGAGCCGGTCCAGCATCCCCGCGAAGTCGTCCTCCGACACGATCGGCACCCGGTAGGCCCGCGCCCGCCGCGCCTTGCTCGACAGCGTGCACGTGTCGGCCGCGACCAGCACCCGCGTCGACCGGGTCACGTACCCCTGGCTGACCAGGCCCGCACCGCACGCCCGGTCCACCCACACCTCGCGCGGCGCGCGCATCTGCCCGGTGAACACCACCACGTCACCGCGCGCCAGCGGGACCGGCTCGGCCCGCGGCGGCGCCGTCCTCGCGAGCAGCGCCGCGCCCCGCCGCACCTCGACCACGTCGGCGGCCGGCCCCAGCCGCGGGAACGGCGTGCCGGTCAGCTCGCCGGACCGCAGGTAGTGGCGGAACAGCCGGGCGGTGGCGCGGGCGTCGTGCAGCGCGGAGTGCGCCGAGTCGAGCACCACCCCGGCCGCCGCGCAGCAGGCCGCCAGGGACCGCCCCGCCCGGTGCGGCAGGAACCGGTCCGCCAGCCGCATCGTGCACAGGCCGGTCACCTCGGCGGGCACCCCGGCGCGGTGGAGCTCGGCGGTGAGGAAGCGCGCGTCGAACGCCAGGTTGTGCGCGACGACCACCCGGTCCGCCAACCGGTCCGCCAGCGCACCGGCCACCGCAGCGAACGGCGGCGCGTGCCACACGTCGGCGGCGCGGATCCGGTGCACGTGCTGCGGCCCGAGGTCGCGACCGGGGTTGACGAGGGTGCACCACTCGCCGGTGACGTGGCCGTCCCGGTCGAGCTGCACGACCGCGACCTCGACGACGCGGTCGGACCCGCGCGCGGCGAACCCCGTCGTCTCCACGTCGACCACGGCGTACTGGACCACCGGCGAACCCTATCGGGCCGGTCAGCCGCGCAGCGCCCGGAGCACCAGGTCCACCACCGCGTCGGTGTGCCGCTCGGACAGCGGCGCGGTCCGCAGCAGCCACCGCTGGTGCACGGCGCCGAGCAGCAGGTCTGCCGCCACCGCGACGTCCACGTCCAGCCGCACCTCGCCCGTCCGCTGGGCGGCGCGCAACCGCTCCTCCAGCCGCACCCGGCGGGGCGTCAGCAGCAGCCCGAGCAGGTCGTCGCGGGACTCGTGCAGCAGCGCCCGGCACACCTGGTCGAACCGCCGCTCGCCCAGCTCCTCCACCACCGCCCGCAGTTCGCCCCTGAGGTCGGCGGCCAGGTCGCCGCAGGTCGGCGGGTACTGCCCGATCGGCCCCAGCTCCACGAACGCCTCGAACAGCAGCGGCCCCTTCGACGGCCACCAGCGGTAGATGGTCTGCTTGCCCACCCCGGCCCGCGCCGCGACTGCTTCAATGGTCAGCCGGGGGTAGCCGAGCGCCTCGACCAGCTCCAGGGCGGCCACGAGGATCGCCCGCCTCGAACGGTCGCTGCGCCGCGCCGCGTCGGGTGGCATCCCTTGATCGTAAGTGCCGCGCGGCGACGCCGAAACCGCGCGGAGCGCGTCCGGCGACCACCGCCACAACGTCCTGACCAGCGGATTGCAGAACCGCACAAAAAGTTTGCATGACCCGGGGTGCAGACTCGTCATCGAGGCGGCCCGGAAGCGACACAGGGGGGCGGGCCGCCTCCTCCACCACCGGGTCCGCTGGGAACCCGGACGGCGCCGGGGACCCGAGGGGGAAGCGGGTCCGGCGGCGGCTCGCGCGATCGGCGGCGGCACCGCGGCCTCCGCC
>NZ_JBHWIE010000689.1:0-1849 GCF_042732085.1 Actinosynnema sp. NPDC059797 | reverse complement strand
GCCGGCCTTGAGCACCGCGAGCACCGCGACGACCAGGTCGAACCCGCGGTCGAGCAGCACGCCGACGAGGTCGCCGGGGCGCACGCCCGAGGCCACGAGGTGGTGGGCCAGCCGGTTGGCCGCCGCGTCCAGTTCGGCGTAGCTCATCCGCGCGCCCCCGAACAGCAGCGCGGTGGCGTCCGGGGCGTCGGCGGCGTGCCCGGCCACGACCTCGTGGGTGCAGCGCTCGTCGACCTCCCGGGCCGGGCCGCTCGCGGAACCGCCCGCGAACCGCGCCCGCTCCGCCGGGGTCAGCACGTCCAGCCGCCCGATCGGCGCGCCGGGGTCGGCGGCGACGGCCGCCAGCACCCGTTCCAGCCGGTCGACCAGCGCGGTCGCGGTGGACCGGTCGAACAGGTCGGCGTTGAACTCCAGCCCGCCGGTGATGCCGCCGGGTCCCTCGGCGAGGCTCAGCGTCAGGTCGAACTTGGCGGTGCCGGTGTCGACCGGCGCCACCTCCGCCTCCAGGCCGGGCAGCGCGAGCCGCGCGCCGGCGTTGTTCTGCACCGCGAACGCCACCTGGAACAGCGGGTGCCTGGCCGGGTCGCGCACCGGGTTCAGCTCCTCGACCAGCCGGTCGAACGGCAGGTCCTGGTGGTCGAACGCGGCGAGGTCGAACTCGCGGACGCGGGCGAGCAGTTCGGTGAAGGTGGGGTCGCCGCTGGTGTCGGTGCGCAGGACGAGGGTGTTGACGAAGAAGCCGACCAGGTCGTCCAGGGCCTCGTCGGCGCGCCCGGCCACCGGGCTGCCCAACGGCACGTCGGTGCCCGCGCCGAGCCTCGTGAGCAGGGCGGCGAAGGCGGCTTGGAGCACCATGAACAGGGTGACGCCGTGGGCGCGCGCCAGGTCGGCCAGCGCGGCGTGCAGGTCCGGGCCGAACGCGACCTCGACCTTGTCACCGCGACCGGCCCCGGCCGAGCGCGGCCGGTCGACGGGCAGCGGCAGCTCGTGCGGCAGGTCGGCCAGCGCGGAGCGCCAGAACTCCAGCTGCGGCGCGGCCAGCGCGTCGAGCAGTTCGCGTTGCCACAGGGTGTAGTCGGCGTAGTGGACGGGTAGTGGGGTCCAGTCGGGTGGGGTGCCGTCGAGTCGGGCGGTGTAGGCGGTGGCGAGGTCGTTGAGCAGTGGTCCCATGGACCAGCCGTCGCCGGCGATGTGGTGCAGGACGAGCAGGAGCACGTGGTGGTCGTCGGCGACGCGCAGCAGGGTCGCGCGCACCGGCGGCTCCGCGGTCAGGTCGAACACCTCGCGCGCGCCGGCCGCCACCGCTGCGTCCACTTCGGACTCCGGGGTCGGCGGCACCGGCAGGGCCACGTCCCCGGCGGGCAGCACCACCTGCCGCGGCTCGCCGTCGACCGGCGGGAACACCGTGCGCAGGGCCTCGTGCCTGCCCACCACGTCCGCCAGCGCCGCGCGCAGCGCGTCCACGTCCAGCGCGCCGCGCAACCGCACGGAGTGCGCCACGTTGTAGGTCGCGCTCGGCCCCTGCAACTGCTCCAGGAACCACAGTCGCGCCTGCGCCGGGGACAGCGGCGTCAGCTCCGGGCGCTCCACCGGCCGCAGCGGGGTGCGGGCGGCGGCGGCCGTGTCCAGGCGGGCGACCACGCCCGCCGGGGTGGGCGCGTCGAACAGGTCGCGGATGCCGACCTCCGCGCCGAGCGCGGTGCGGACGCGGCCGATCAGCTTGGCGGCCAGCAGGGAGTGGCCGCCGAGGGCGAAGAAGTCGTCGTCCAGGCCCACGTGCTCGTCGGGCAGGCCCAGCACGTCGGCGAACAGGCCGACCACGATCTGCTCGCGCGGGGTGCGGGCCGCG
>NZ_JBHWIE010000688.1:0-1851 GCF_042732085.1 Actinosynnema sp. NPDC059797 | reverse complement strand
CGGAGAAGTCGACGTAGGTGGCCGTCAGGCCGGGCAGGTCGGGCGCGCGGCAGGCGACCTCCGCGCGGTACAGCTCGGCCAGGTCGCGGAGGAGGACGGTCATCGACCAGCCGTCGCCGAAGGAGTGGTGCACCGCCAGCAGCAGCTCCGAGCGCCGGTCGGACACGGTGAACAGGGTGGCGCGGAACGTGCCCGTCCCGGCCAGGTCCGGCGCGTCGTCGGCCGCCTCGAACACCGCGCCGTCCAGGTCGGGTTCGGCGACCTCCACGACGCGCAGCGGCGCACCGCTCGCGACCAGCACCTCCTGGCGCAGCCGCCCGTCGACCTCGCGCAGCCGGGTCCGCAGGGCGGCGTGCCTGGCCACCAGCGCGGCCAGCGCCCGCCGGAGGGCGGGGACGTCCAGCCGGCCGTGCAGCGCGAACCGCATCGCGATCGTCAGCACGCTCGGGTTGCCGCTGGTGGCGGTCACCCGGTGCCCGTGCCGCTGCCCCCAGCTCGCCGGGGCGTCGACCTCGACGCCGGGGGCGGCCGGTCCCAGCAGCGCGGCCAGGCCGCGCACGGTCGGCGCGCGCAGGAAGGCGGGCACGTCCAGCCGAACCCCCAGCTCGGCGCGGATCCGGTTCACCAGGCGGATGGCGCTGAGCGAGTGCCCGCCCAGCTCGAAGAACGTGGCCTCCGGCGACACCGGCGCCCGGCCCAGCTCGGCCGCCCACAGGGCGCTCAACCGGCGTTCGAGGTCCCTCCCGGGCTCCCCCGGCGCCGACGGCGCGACCGGCGACGGCTCGGGCAGCGCGGCCCGGTCGACCTTGCCGCTGGCGTTGAGCGGCAGGGCGTCCAGGACGTCCCACGTCGCGGGGACCATGTAGTCGGGCAGCCGCGTGGCCAGCCCCGCGCGCAGCTCCGCGACCCCCACCCCGGGCGCGAGGACCAGGTACGCGGCCAGCCGCACCACGCCGTCGGCGTCGGTCCAGGCCCGCACCGCCGCCTCCCGCACCCCGGGCAGCGCCACGAGCTGGTGCTCCACCTCCCCCGGCTCGACCCGGAACCCGCGGACCTGCACCTGCCGGTCACCGCGCCGCAGGAACTCCAGCTCGCCGTCGGCGCGCCAGCGCACCACGTCGCCGGTCCGGTAGGCGCGGTCCGCACCCGTGCCGGTGAACCTCGCCGCCTGCTCCGGGGTGGCGTCGACGTAGCCCCTGGCCAGCTGGGCGCCGCCGAGCAGCAGCTCGCCCGGCACGCCGACCGGGACCCGCCGCCCGGCGCCGTCGACGACCCGGACCCGGGTGCCCGGGACCGGCCGCCCGATCGTCGGCGGCCCGTCGCCGGTGGGCGGCACCTCGGCCCAGGTGGACACGACGGCCGCCTCGGTCGGGCCGTACACGTTCCACAGCCGGAACGGCGCACCGGCCGCCGGCCTGCGGCGCAGCACGTCACCGCCGACGACCAGGTGCCGCAGCGCGACCGGACCGGTCGGCCAGTCCTGGTCGAGCAGCAGCTCGCCCACGGGGGTGGGCAGGAACGCGACGGTGATCCCGGTGTCGACCAGCCAGTCGCGCAGCCCGGCCGGGTCGTAGCGCAGGCCGGGCGGGACGACGTGCAGCGGCGCGCCCGCCCGCAGCGCGGGCCACACCTCGATCGCGGAGGCGTCGAACCCCGGGCTGCAGAACCAGGAGAGCCGGTCGTCCGCGGTCAGGCCCAGGTCCCGGGTGTACCAGCTGACGGTGTTGGCGATCGACCGGTGCTCGACCAGCGCGCCCTTGGGCTCCCCGGTCGACCCGGAGGTGAACAGCACGTAGGCCACGTCGACCGGCGTCAGCGGGTGGCCGGCGACGGCGGGCGGCGGGGACGGCC
>NZ_JBHWIE010000687.1:0-1859 GCF_042732085.1 Actinosynnema sp. NPDC059797 | reverse complement strand
CCACCCCCAAACCGTTTGTTAATATCGTCTGGGGGCCTGGTATTTTTTTATACGACCCCGGCCCTGGCCGCGCGCCCCCACCTGTGGGGGGGGGGGGGGGGGGGGGGAGTCCCCTCCCGCCCCACCCGGTCCGAGCGCGGGGCGTGGGCCGCGCGCCGCCGAACCCCCGCGTCACGCCCGCCCGTGCGCGATCAAGGCGGTGTGCGGCAGCACGAGCGTCCCGTCGGGACCGGCGAACTCCGCGCACAGCTCGTCGTAGTGCGCCTTGACCCGCGCGACGACCTCGGGTGGTTGGCTGGTGATGACCTGGCCGATGGTCGCCACCCCGGCGGCCGGGCCGCTCCACCACCGCTCCCGGGTCGTCACGTGGTCCCAGGTCGCGGTCCGGCAGGACGCCCCGGTCAGGCCCGCCTCGGCGAACAGCTCCACCAGGCCCCGCTCGGTCCGGGGGAAGTCGTCGTCCGAGGCCAGGGCGGGCAGGTGCGCGGGCCGGGTGACGCCCGCCGCCCGCACGGCCCGCCCGAGCAGGGCCTGGCCGGCCGCCGGCGGGACGGCCCACAGGGTGAGCGCGACGCGCCCGCCCGCACGGGCGACGCGGCGCAGCTCGGCCACCGCGGCGCGAGGACGGCCGACGTGGTTGAGGACGAAGTTGCCCACCACCGCGTCGAACGAGCCGTCGGCGAACGGGAGGTCGGGCAGGACGGCCACCCGCACGTCGGCGCCGGGCGCCGCACGGGCGGCCAGCTCCACCATGCCCGGTTCGGCGTCCACGGCCGTCACCAGCGCGCCCCGCTCGGCCGCCGCGGCGGCGGCCGTGCCGGTGCCCGCGCCCACGTCCAGCACCCGACAGCCCTCGCGCACGCCGGCGGCGTCCAGCAGGGCGGGCACGGTGTGCGCGCACAGCGCGGCGAAGCCCGCGGCGTAGGCGTCGGCGCGCCCGGCCCACGTCCGCCGCTCGGCCTGGTCGAACACCGTCGTCATCGTCCCGGCTCCCCCACCGCTGGTCGCGTCGGGGCCCGGGGACCTCGGCGACGCCGATCGGCCGCGGGTCCCGACGGGTGCCCGCCCCTCCCGAGCGGTTCATGATCGCAGGCCCCACCCGGTCGGGGGGCTACCGGGCTACGGGGTGCGCCAGGGCCTGCTGCCCGGGTCGGCGACCCCGGCGGCCAGGATCTCCGCGAACCGCGCCGCCCAGCCCGCCACCGCGTCGGCGTCGAACAGGTCGGTGGCGTACTCCAGCACCAGGTCCAGGCCGCCGTCGGGGTTGGGGCTGAGCACCCAGGTCTGCTCGGCCCTGGCCACCGGCAGCTCGACGTCCACCGGGGCGGCCGGGGCGACGCCGGTCAGCTCCAGGGGCGGGATCGGGTCGTTGAAGAAGCCGAAGATGACCCTCGGCGGGTTGCCCGCGAACTCCCCGCCCGCCGCCTCGTTGAGCACCGGCGCGGGCACCGACTGCAAGGCCAGCCGCCGCCACACCGCGTCCTTCGCCACCGCCACCAGGGCGTCGAAGGTCGGCACGCCCGCGACCGGCACCACCACCCAGGACGAGAGCGTGAAGACGCCGACGACGTCCTCGAAACGGGCCTCCGGCCGGTTGGCCACCCCGCACATCGACGCCGGCGCGGGGTTCCCGGTCACCTCGTGGGCCAGCGCGGCGAAGGCGGCGACCAGCACCGCGAACGTCGTCGTGCCCCGGCTCGCCGCCACCGCGTCGACACCGGCCGCCAGCGCGGGCGGCAGGGTGACCGAGCGGACCGCGCCGTCGCCGAGCGGGGCGCGCGACCGGGGCCGGTCGGTGGGGAACAGCAGCGGGCGCGCGCCGACCGACCCGACGTGCCCGGCCCACTCCTCCACGGCGG
>NZ_JBHWIE010000686.1:0-1869 GCF_042732085.1 Actinosynnema sp. NPDC059797 | reverse complement strand
GGAACCGGTGGCCGCGGGTGGTCAGGCCGTGCAGGGGACGTCTTTGAGGGTGACGTTGGCGACGGTGACGCCGGCCGGGGACGGGTCGCTCCCGCTGATCACGATGTTGGCGCGCCGGCCGGGGGCGATGCTGGGGAGCCAGTCGGGCGCGGTGACGTGGATGTGGCCGCTGCGGGTGAGGAACCGGCCGCCCGAGGTGGCCTGGATGAGGGCGCCGGGGGACAGGTCGAACTCGATCCACCAGCCGTCCGCCGGCTCGGTGCCGGTGTTCGTCACGGTCAGCGTGGCCGAGAAGCCGCTCGCGAAGTCGAAGGCCGTGTAGGTGTACTGGCAGCTCAACGACGCCGGGGTGGGCTCGGTGGTCGGGGCGGCGTGGGCGCCGGTGGTCAGGGCGAGCACGCCGGCCACGGCGGGCAGGACACCGGACAGGGCACGTCTGGGCTGCATGGTTCTCCTCCGGGACGAAAGGCGGGGCACGAGGGGCGCTCCGCCACGATCGTCGTGCGGCGGGGCGGCGTTCTCCAGTGCCACTGCGCGGTTTCTCGCGGTGCACCACTGCCCGCCTCACACCCGGTGCTCGACGGCCAGGTCCTCCTGCTCGACCTCGGCGAGGTGCCGCCGGACGCGTTCGGCGTCGTCGTCGCGACCCATCCGCCCGTACAGCTCCAGGGCTTCCCGCCACAGCGCGCGGGCCCGGTCGTGGTCGCCCAGGGCGGCGCACGGGTGGCCGAGGCTGTCGAGGGCTTCGGCGGTGTCGGGCGCGGAGTCGAGGGCGCGGTACAGGGCCAGGGCCTGCTCGTAGTGCCGGACGGCCCGCTCGTGGTGGCCGGTGCGGTGCTCGATGTGGCCGAGGCTGTCCAGCGTGGCCGCTTCCCCGTCGGGGTTGTGGTGGAGCCGGTGCAGGGTGAGGGCGGCCTGGCAGTGCTCGCGCGCGGTGTCGTGGTCGCCGAGGCGGGCGAGGCACCAGCCCACCGCGTTGAGGCAGTCGGCTTCCCGCGCCGGTTGGTCGAGGGCGCGGTAGAGGCGCAGCGCGTGCCGGGCGTGCTCCAGGGCCTGCCGGTCCTCGCCCCGCCGCGCCCAGGCCTGCGTGAGGGCGTGGTGGGTGTGGGCCTGCTGGGCGGTGTCGTGGTGCTGCTCGGCCAGGGCGAGTGCCCGGCGCAGGTGGGTGGTGGCCTGGTCGTGCTGCCCCAGTTCGGCGTGGGCGTGGCCGAGCAGCCGGTGGGTGAGGGTCTGGTGGGTGGGGTCGGGCAGGTGGGCGGCGGCGTCGGCGGCGGTCCGCCACGCGGCCAGTTCGTCGCGGTGGTGCCCGCGCAGTTGGTGGAAGGTGGTCATCGCCCACGCGAGGTTCCACGCGGTGTGGTGGCGCCGCTGGGCGGCGGCGGTGTGCTGGGCGGCCAGCAGGTGCCGGTGGTGGGTGTCCATCCAGGCCAGTGCGGCGGCGTTGTCGGGCAGGGGCAGTGGGCGGGCGCCGGGCGCGGGCGGGTCGAGCCGGATCGGCGGGCGGTGCGGGTGGAGGAGGCGGTCGGCGGCGCAGGCGGTGTGCGCGTAGAAGTCCGCCACCCGCTCCAGCGCCGCCCGCCGGACCGGCTCCGGCAGGTCGCGCGCCGTGGTGGCGGCGTAGGCGCGGACCAGGTCGTGCATCGCGAACCGGCCGTGCGCGCGCCGGTCGAGCAGGGAGTGCTCCTCCAGGACGCGCAGCGCCCGGCGCGCCCGCGCGTCGGGCAGGCCGGCCAGGGACGCCGCCGCGCTCAGATCGATGTCCGGGCCCGGCGCGATGCCCACCAGGGCGAACGCGGTCCGCTGCTCGTCGGTCAGCCCCCACAGGGACCACGAGAGCACCGCGGGCAGGCCGGCGGCGGGGTCGGTGTC
>NZ_JBHWIE010000685.1:0-1872 GCF_042732085.1 Actinosynnema sp. NPDC059797 | reverse complement strand
GGGCGTCGCGAGGGTGGTGTTTACCTCCTCGGTGGGGTGCGGCGGGGGGGGGGCGGGGTTGCGCGCCCGTCCGCACACCCGGGCCGCACGACTCGCGAGACCTCCGCGGCGACAGCCCGAACCGGCCACGTCGGACAACTGGGTCTCGCCCGGGTGCCGCACCGCGTTACCCGACCTCGCCGATCCTCACCTCATCAGGTGAGGGGGTGGTGGGTCGTGCGGCCGACCACCCCGGCCGGGGCGGCAGCGCGTCCGCGGCGCGGTGCCGGCCTCGCCGATCGGTGGCGGCGGCCCCGCGCGGTTACCGTTGTCGTGGGCCGGTCGGCGCCGAGGAGCTTGCGAGGTGGTCACCGTTGAGCGATGAGAGCGTGGCCGCGGGCGTGTCGGTGGAGTCCGTCGTGATCGGGGGCGTCCCGGTGCTGCGGCTGGCCGGCGAGGTCGACACGCGCTCCGGTGAAGCGGTGCGCCGCAGGCTGCTCGACTGGTTGGACACCGTCACCTCGACCTCGGCGGTCGACCTGACCGGCGTCACGTTCCTGCCCTCCAGCGGCCTGGCGGTGCTGGTCGAGGGCGCGCGGCACGCCGACCGGCGCGGCGTCGCGTTCGTCATCGTCGCCGACCACCGCGCGGTGCTGCGGCCGTTCCGGGCCACCCGGATGGACGAGGTGTTCACCGTCTACCCCGACCTGGAGCGGGCCCTGGCCTCGCTGCGGGGCGGGGCTTGAGGGCCGCGCGCTCCACAGTGGACGGCGAGGTCGGCTCGCCCGGTCGCCTCGGCCCGGTCAGCTCGGCACGGCCTCGACGAGGGAGAACCCCGACGGCGGCAGCGCCGTGACGTCGGTGACGGTGAACCCGTTGGCCGCCAACAGCTCCTCGTACTCGCCGCGCGTGCGCTCCTGGCCGCCGAGGTTGACGAGCATGTTGAGGTCGCTGAGGTAGATCACCGGCGAGGCGTCGTCGGGGACCGAGTCGGGCAGGACCGGTTCCACCACGAGCAGGCGGCCGTGCTCCGGCAGGGACGCCCGGCAGTGCCGGAGCACCGTGCCGGCGCGGTCGTCGTCCCAGTCGTGCAGGACGCTCTTGAGCAGCACCGCGTCCGCACCCGCCGGGACGGCGGCGAAGAAGTCGCCGGTGACGACCTCGCACCGGGCCGCGACGCCGGCCGCGGCCAGCACCCGGTGCGCCTCCGACGAGCCGGTGGCGGTGTCGAACAGCACGCCGCGCGGGCCGGCGTGCCGGCCGAGGACCGCGGCGAGCAGCGTGCCGTCGCCGCCGCCGACGTCGATCACCGCGCCGTAGCGGCCGAAGTCGTGGGCGTCGGGCAGCAGGCGGGAGACCACGTGCGTGCCCTGGCTCATGGCGGCGTTGAACGCCGCGGCGAGGTCCGGCCGCGACCCGAGGTGGTCGAAGAACGAGGTCCCGAACTCCTCGTCGAACGCGGTAACGCCGGTGCGGACGCCGTCGTCGAGCCGGTGCCAGGCGCGCAGCAGGACCGGGTCGGTGAACACGCGGGCGAAGGCGGCCAGCGAGCCCGGCGCGTCCGACCGCAGCAGGGCGCCGAGCGCGGTGGCCGCGTACCGGTCACCGCGCTCCTCCAGCAGCCCCAGCGCCGTCGCCGCGCGCAGCAGCCGCAGCGTGGTGCGCGGCAACGCCCCGCACGCGGCGGCCACCTCGTCGGCGGAGCGGTCGCCGTCGCCCAGGACGTCCGGGACGCCGAGTTCGACGCACGCCGCGACGACCTGGGCGGCCATCGAGCCGAAGATCATGTTCACCAGCGCGTGGCGCGCGGCGACGGTCGGGTCCGGTGACGCGGCCATGGAGCCCCCGTGGATGCGTTACGACAATGATTGTCAAAATCACTGTAGCGATCCC
>NZ_JBHWIE010000684.1:0-1889 GCF_042732085.1 Actinosynnema sp. NPDC059797 | reverse complement strand
GGGTCTACGCGTTCGGTGTCGGGGGTGGCGCGCTGAGCATGCTCCGCTACTTCGGGCAGAACGCCGGCTTCTACGCCCCGGCCCTGGCCGGGGGCGTGCTGCTGTTCGGGCTCTACCTGGTGCCCTGGTTGCTGCTGCTGCGCCACCACAACCGCTTCACCGCCCTGCCGGCGGGGCTGCTGGCGACCGGGTTCGCCTGGGGCGGCGTGGCCGCGACGTTCTGGATCGCGCTGCCCGCCAACGGCGCGCTGCTGGAGATCTGGACCAAGCTCGGCGGCACGTCCTTCGCCTCCGACTGGGCCGCCGGGCTCACCGCACCGATCACCGAGGAGTTCGGCAAGGCACTGGGCCTGGTGCTGCTCATCGGCCTGGCCCCGCGCCTGGTGCGCGGCGCCTACGACGGGTTCGTCATAGGCGCGTTCACAGGACTGGGCTTCCAGGTCTTCGAGGACGTCCTGTACGCCTACAACGGCGCCGTCCAGGCGTACGGCGTCGACCAGTTCGGCTCGACCCTGCACATGTTCCTCGTCCGCGGCGCGTCCGGGATCGTGTCCCACGCCCTGTTCAGCGCCATCTTCTGCGCCGGTCTGATGTGGGTGCTGGGCCGCGCGCCGGGCGAGCGCCACGTGGTGCGCGGTGTGCTGGTCATGCTCATGGCGATGACCTTCCACTTCACCTGGGACGACATGGCCGGCCTCAGCGGCGGCGGGTCCTGGATCGCGGTGCTGCCCCTCCTCATCGCCGCCGTCGAACTCGTCGCCCTGTTCGCGGTCCTGCGCCTGGCGGCTCGCCGTGAACGCGCCTGGACCCGGGACCTGCTCGCCCCGGAGATCGGCACCGGCGCCCTCGACTCGGCGCTGCTCGACGCGGTCAGCGGACTGCGCAAGGACCGCAAGACCTATCGCAGGCACCTGCGCAGCCGCCGCAAAGCCCGACACCTGATCGAGGGCGCGGGCGACCTCGCCCACGAACTCGCCCGCGCCGGCGGTGACGACACGCCGGGAGTCGTGCACGCCCGCGACGAGCTGCGGCGCCTGCGCGGGAACACCTGACCCGGCGCCCGGCCACACGCGGCAGGTCGTCGTAGCGCGGCCGGCGGGTCGGGCGCGGGCACCCGGGAGAAGACCGCGTCGAGGTCGACGGTCACCTCGGCGGGAGGGGCAGGGGCAGGGCGGGCAGCCCGTCGATGCTGGCCTGGTTGTGCTCCTTGCCCGCGCAGTAGGCGGCGAACTCCTCGTCGGTCTTGCGGCCGAAGTAGTCCGCGTGCAGCGTGCGCTCGCCCTGGTACTCCAGGAACGGCACGGCGAACCCGCACGTGTCGCTGACCAGCTTCGCGGTGACCACCACGACGGCGCGCAGCGCGGGGCCGTCGGCGTCGCCGAACCCGGCGACCAGCTCGGGGAAGCGCGGGTCGTCGCGGAACACCGGCTCGCCGGTGCCGTGGACGCGCACGATGTTCGGCGGGCCCTCGAAGGCGCACCACATGAGCGTGATCCGCCCGTTCTCCCGCAGGTGCGCGAGGGTTTCCGCGTGGCTGCCCCCGAAGTCGAGGTAGGCCACCCGGTGCTCGTCGAGCACCCGCCACGTGCCCCGGCGCCCCTTCGGCGAGAGGTTCACGTGCCCGTCGGCCGCCAGCGGCGCGGTGGCCGTGAAGAACATCGGCTGGGCTTCGATGAAGTCCTTCAGCCGTCCTTCGATCCGCTCATAGGTCTTGCCCATGGGGGGAGTATCGCCGAAGGGTGCACGTGGTGACGACGACCATCGCAGCCCTTGGGACGGACCCCGCCGCGCGGCGGTCCCGGAGCCCCCCGGCGAGGGGGGGCCGGGCGGGTGCCCGCACGCGCCCGGCCGCGCGGGCGCGCCACGGTGGGGCCTGGACCGGCCGGACC
>NZ_JBHWIE010000683.1:0-1916 GCF_042732085.1 Actinosynnema sp. NPDC059797 | reverse complement strand
TCACCGCCCTGGTCCGGCCCGGGAACGCGCCCTGACCGGGCACCGCCACCGCGGCGTCGCCGTGCCGCGCGGGCCGGCCCGGTCCGGTTCCCGGGGCGCTCGATCGCGGGGCGGTCGTCGGTTCGGGGACCGGCGGGTGGCGGCGAGGTGAAACCTCGGTTCGGAGGGTTGTCCGGGGCCTCGGGCGCGGGTGGGATCCCAGTCCGGGGCTACGAGGAGGTCTTGGTGGACGACAACACCTACGAGGGCAGGGTCGCGCTGGTGACCGGTGCCGCGAACGGCATCGGCGCGGCCGTCGCGCGGCGGTTGGCGGTCGGCGGAGCCCGCGTGGTGGTGGCCGACGTGGACGCCGAGGCGGGCGCGGTCCTCGCGGAGGAGGTCGGCGGCCGGTTCGTCCGGTGCGACGTGCGCGAAGCCGACGACAGCCGGACCGCGGTCGAGGTGGCCGTGGCGGAGTTCGGCGGGCTGGACATCGCCTGCCTGAACGCCGGCGTGGTCACCGCGGGTGGCGAGTTCGACGTGGAGCACTACCGGCGGGTGGTGACCACGAACCTGGACGGCGTCGTCTACGGCGTGCAGGCGGCGTTGCCCGCGCTGCGGGCGCGCGGTGGCGGCAGCGTCGTGGCGGTGGCGAGCATGGCGGGCCTGGTCCCCATGCCCTTCGACCCGGTCTACGGCGCCACCAAGGCGGCCGTGGTGAACTACGTGCGGTCACTGGCCCCGCTGCACGCCCACGAGGGCATCCGGATCAACGCCCTGTGCCCCGGGTTCGCCGAAACCCCGATCATCGACGGCTTCCGGGGCGTGATCAGCGACCTGGGCCTGCCGATCCTGGACGTGCCCGAGGTGGTCGAGGCCTTCGAGTCCGTCGTGGCCTCGCCCGGGACCGGTGAGTGCTGGTACGTCCAGTCGGGGTGGCCCAGCGAGCCGCTGGTCTTCGCCGCCCCGCCCGACCCCCGCGCACCGGTCGCTCGGGGCTGACCCGGCCGCACGGCGGCGGAGCGCCGCGCCACCCGCGGAAGGCGTCTCGGACGACCGCCGCGGAGGTGGGGGAGCGGCCGGCCTCACGCGCGTTGCGCCGCCGCGGCCCGGCCGCCGGTGCGCACCCGGGTCACGAGGACGCCCGCGATCACCAGGGCCGCGCCGGCGAAGGTGTTCCAGCTGACCGGTTCGGACAGCAGCACCGCGCCGATGGCGGTCGACCACAGCGGGGTGACGTAGGTGACCGTCGACGCGGCCGTGGGGCCGGCGTGCCGGATGACCTGGAGGTTCAGGACGTACGCGACGCCGGTGCCCAGCGCGCCCAGGGCGAGCAGCGCGACGGCCGCGCCCCAGCCCGGCCAGGTCGGCGCCACGCCGACGGCCGCGGTGACCACGGCGAGTTCGGCCGTCGCGCAGCCGATCTGGACCGCGGACAGCGCCGCCGCCGACCCGGGCCGCTGGGAGAAGGAGCGCCGGGCGTAGGCGAACCCGGCCCCGTAGCACGTGGTGGCGGCGAGGCAGGCCAGGCCGCCGACGAGGGTCCCGCCGGTGATCCCGTGCCACGCGCCGAGGACGACCAGCACCCCGCAGAAGCCCAGGACCAGGCCCGTCGCCTTGGTCGCGGTGAGGCGCTCGTCGGCGACCAGCAGCACGGCGAACAGCACCGTCAGCAGCGGGGTGGTGGCGTTGAAGATCCCGGCCAGCACCGAGTCGACGTGCTGCTCCCCGTAGGCGAACAGGGCGAACGGGGCGGAGTTCAGCAGCGCGGCGACGACCAGCGCGTGCCCCCACGTGGCCGCGTCCCGGGGGATCGCCGACCGCCGCACCGCGCACACCACCAGCAGGGCCAGCAGCCCGAACAGGCAACGCCACAGGGCCACCCACAGGGGGGGGGCGCCGGCGGCCCCCCCCCGCGCGAGAAACACGAAGCCAGG
>NZ_JBHWIE010000682.1:0-1976 GCF_042732085.1 Actinosynnema sp. NPDC059797 | reverse complement strand
GGTGGGCGGTGGGCACCGCCCACCCCGCCGCGCGGGCGCTGGCCCGCGTGCTCGCGACGGCCGCGCTGCTCGGGCAGGACGACTTCCCGGCGCTGGTGGACCGGTGCGCGGCCGCGTGCGAGGAGCTGGCCGCCGCCGAGGTCGAGTCGCTGGCCGGGCGGTGGACCGGCGCCGGCGCCGGCGAGGACGTGGTGGTCGGCACGGTGCTCGGCGACGCGGCGCTCACCGCCCTGCGCAGGCTCGCCCAGGCCGACGCCGCCCGGCGCGCCTTCGGCGACGCGGGCTGACCGGCGCCCCTCGCCCGACGCCCCCGCCCGGCCGGCGTGGCCCACCCGGCGGTCCGCCTTGCCGGTCGGCCTTGCCGGTCGGCCTTGCCGGTCCCGCCGGCCGGCGCCACCGACGCCCCGCCTCCCGGCCGACCGGCCCGGCGAGCCGCCCACTCCCCCGCCCACCACTCCCCTGCCCATCTCACCCGCCGACGGCCCCGCCCCGGTCGAGCGACCCCGACCGGGGCAGACCCGGTCGCTCAGAGGAACTGCGTGTTCGGCTCCAACCCGCAGGCAACCCGCCCGAACAGCTCGAAGTTCGTGTTCGGCTGCATGATCGAGTGCAGGCTGGACGTCTGGATGTCCCGGGCGATGCGCTGGATCGGCACCGTCTGGTACACCGACGAACCGCCGCTGGCGTTGTTGAGGATGTCCACGGCCTCCTTGGCCCGCAGGCACGTGGCGCCCATGTCCAGCCGGACGCTGACGCGCTCCTTCACCGACCACTGCGCGCCCGGCGCCTTGCCGTCCACCAGGGCCGCCGCCCGGTGCAGGTGGAAGCCCGCCTCGTCGATGCGCAGCGCGGCCTTGGCCACCTGCAGGTGCGTCAGCGGCGCGTCGGCCTGGTGCTCGTAGTCCGTGTAGGTGATCTTGCGCGTGGGCAGCCGCTCCATGAAGGCCTCGTCGGCGGCGCGGGCGAGGCCGTACGGCGTCGCGGCGACCACCGCGCACGCCCACGGCATGAACGGCACCTGCCACCGGGGCGACGCGGCGTTCAGCACCGACCGGTGCTTCCCCTCGGTGAACAGCGGGACCATCGGGAGGATGCGCGCCTCCGGCACGAACACGTCCTTCGCCACCGTCGACACGCTGCCCGTGCCGCGCATCCCGGCGGAGTACCAGTCGTCGACGACCTCCAGGTCGGACATGGGCACCAGCACCAGGATCGGCTGCGGCTCCTCGCCCTCGGGGGCGAGGACGGCGGCGTGGGCGTTCCAGGTCGCCTGCCGGGCGCCGGTGTTGAACACCCACCGGCCGTTGAGCACGATGCCGCCGTCCACGGGCACGCCGACCGCGGTCGGGCCGAAGGTGCCGCTGATCCGGACGTCGCCGGACCCGAACACCTCGTCCTGGACCTCGTCCGGGAAGAGCGAGGTCAGCCAGGTGCTGATGTTCCACACCGTGCTCACCCAGCCCGCCGCGCCGTCGCCCTTGGCGATCTCCGCGAGCACGTCGACCAGGGTGGTCGTGTCGACCTCGTAGCCGCCGTACCGGGTCGGGAGGGTCAGCCGCAGCAGGCCGGCCTCGGTCAGGGCGGCGATGGTGTCCTCGTGCAGGACGCGGTTCTCCTCCTGCCAGATCGCGTTCTTGGCGAACACGGGCGCCAGGTCCGCCGCCCGGCCGATCAGTTCCTCCCGCGAAGGTGCGGCACTGGTGTTCATGAGCGCTCCGTAAGGTGTCCGCCCGGCCTTGGCCGGGGCACGGGGTGTGTGGCGGTCGACCGGGGTGGTCGCGAACGGGCCGTCCGGCTGCGCGGTGGCCCACGGACCGATCGTGGCACCGAGGGGTCGCGCGGCGCTTGTCCCAGAGTGCCCTGTGCCCCGCACCGTCCACAGTGGTCTTCACGGGCACGCCGACGTCCCCGCGCGGGCGGGGGGGCCCCGCCCGGCACCGCGGGGGGTCAGACCGCGATCCTTGTGCCACTGGTTT
>NZ_JBHWIE010000681.1:0-1984 GCF_042732085.1 Actinosynnema sp. NPDC059797 | reverse complement strand
GTGCCGCGCCTCGAACCCCGCCACGGCCGCCGCGAGGTCGGGCGCCTCGACGACGGGCCCGGCGGGCACGCCGGAGTCGGAGAGCGGACACAACCGCCCCGCGTTCTCCGCATCGGCCACCACGGCGACGAGCACGCCTCGGATTGTGCCCCCGGGGTACGACAGTCGCGGTCCGCTCGCGCGCTCCGCAGGCGTCCCCGCCCAGGGGACCCCTGCTTTCATCTTGCCGGAGGGGTCTGACAATTACGGGCCGCCGGTCCCGGACCGGCGGTCGCGCTGCTCCGACCGGACTACGGTGCCATCACCCGATCGGGTCCTGAGCAGCCGGGCAAGATGGTGATCGTGGACCTGTCGCCCGGTGAGCTGCTCGACCCCAGGTACGAGGTGGTGCCGTTCCGCGGCCGGGTGGCGGAGCTGCGCGAGTTCGACCGCTGGCTCGACGGCGGCGGGTCGTCCGTCCTGCTCCTGCACGGTCCCGCGGGCGTCGGCAAGACCCGGTTGGCCCGGCACCTCGCCGCGGGCGCGCCGGTCCGGGTGGTGGACGACGCCGACCTGGTGCCGTGGCGCGACCTGCACGACCTGCTCCGCGAGCCGGACGCCCGCGTCCTGCTGCTCGCCCGCGCCGCGGGCTGGTGGTGGTCGGCGGCCCGCCAGCGCGCGGCGGACCTCGGGCGCGCGAGCGCCGAGCTGGCGCTGGGGCCCTGCCCGGACGAGCACGCCGCGTCCTTCGCCGTCGCCTGCGCCCGCTTCGCCGACGCCCTCGACCTCCCCCGCCCCGACGCGCACCCGCCGGCCGCGGGCACCTACCACGACCTGCACCTGGCCGCCCTCGCCGCCGTGCACGGGGTGCGCGGCGGCGACCGGGCCGACCTGGTGCGGTGGCTGGTCAGCGTCGACCCCGTGGCGACCGGGCGGGGCCGCCTCGCCGAGGACGTGCTCGCGGTCGCGCTGCTCGACGAGCGGATCGAGCCCGACCGCACCCCGGCGGCCCTGGAGACGCTGGTGCGCGCCGCGGACCGGTGGCCCCACGTGCCGGGCCGCGCGCAGCGGCTGTTCACCACCCGGCCCGGCCTGGCCCGGTCCGCCACCAGCGCCACCCTGCGGGCCGTGGCCGAGCTGCCCGCGGCGGCGCGGGCGGTGGCCAGGCACGTGTTCGACGACGCCCGCTTCCACTGCGACCCGCTGCCCGCCGTGCTCACCCGGGCCCTGGTGCGCGACCGCGAGCGGGAGGGCGTCACCGCCGTCGAGCTGGCGGAGCTGCAGGGGGCGCTGGGGGCCCGCGCCGCGCTGGCCGCGCTCCGCGAGGAGGCGATGGAGGCCGCGAGCCGGGAGGTCGACCTCTACCGCGAGCTGACCGCGGCGGACCCGGTCGAGCACCGGTCGGCGCTCGCGGACGCGCTGGGCGACTTCGGGTTGCGGCTGGTCGCGGTCGGCCGGGAGGAGGAGGCCGTGGCCGCGGCGGAGGAGGCCGTCGAGCTGTGCCGGCTGGCCGCGGCCGAGGACGTCGACTACGCGCCCCGGCTGGTGGGCGCGCTCGACCAGCTCAGCCTCCGCTACGCCGCGGTCGGCCGCCACGACCGCGCGCTGGCCGCGGTCGCCGAGGCCGCCGTGCGCTGCCGGGACCTGGCCGGGCACCAGCACGCCCTGTTCGGCGTGGACCTGGCCAAGGTCACCCACCACCACGCGGCCCGGCTGCTCGACGCGGGCCGCCGCGACGAGGCCGCGAACACCGCCCGGCTGGCCGTCGCGCGCTGGCGCTCGGTGGCGGCGGCCGACCCGCGCTTCGAGGCCGACCTGGCCCGCGCGCTGGTCTCGATCGCCGCGCTGCTGGCGTCGTGCGGCCTGCCCGAGGAGGCGGTGGCGGCGGTGGAGGAGTCGGTCGCGGTGCTGCGCCGGCTCGGGCGGGCCAACCCGCGCGACGTGGAGCCGGAGCTGGCGGGCGCGGTCGGCGAGCTGGCCGCGGCGCACGGGGTCCGCCCCGCGG
>NZ_JBHWIE010000680.1:0-1985 GCF_042732085.1 Actinosynnema sp. NPDC059797 | reverse complement strand
GGCCGACGCCCCGGGATCGGTCGTCATGTCAGCTCCCGGAGGTGGTGAGTCGGGCGGCCGCGGCGCGCACGTGCTCGCGCAGGTGCGCCGGCACGCGGTCGCCGAACCGCTGGAGGTAGGCGGCGACGGTGCTGTCGTCGTCGCGCAGGAACGGGAAGTCGGTCGGCACCATGTGCCGGATCGCCAGCAGCGGCACCGGGCTGTGCAGCGGCCGGAACGCCGGGTTCCACAGGCCCGCCTTCTCCGGCGGGCCGGGGTGGAACTCGCCCAGCATCAGCCCGTCCCGGGTGTAGTCGGGCTTGAGCGCCTGCTGGGCCTGGTCGACCACGTCGAACTCGGTCAGGTCCGGGAACAGCACCAGGATCGTCTTGAACTGGGCGGCGGGCCCCGTCCTGGGCTCCAGGTCGGTGAACCAGTCGCGGTAGTGCAGCAGCAGCGCGGCCAGCTCGTCGGGGTGGCGGGGCGTGCCCGCGTGCACCGACAGGTAGAACAGGCCCCGCTGGAGCGAGGTGTCGGTGAACGGGCACACCGCGCCCCGCCTGCCCAGGTCGGGGTGCGGGCCGCACAGGTAGTCGTTCGCCCAGCGGAACACGGTGCGCAGCCGCGCCTCGTGCGCCGCGACCTCCAGGGGCAGGGTCGGCGCGGCGAAGTCCGCCGGCTCCACCAGGGGGTGGGCCTGGTGCGTCGGGTGGATCAGCATCAGCTCGCCCGCCTCCTGCCGCGGGTACGTCGGATCAGCCCCGCCAGCGCCGCGCCGGTGAGCGCGGCGGCGGCCCCGCCGAGCAGGCGGTCCTGCCGTCGCGCGCGGTCCAGCGCCTCGCCGTAGGGGACGGTGGTGTGCGCGATGAGCGTGTAGAGCGGCACCCACGCGTCGGGGAACAGCCGGTGCAGCGCCAGGTCCACCTTCTTGCGGACCAGGAACAGCGGGGAGCGCAGCTTGTCGCGCAGCTCGACGAAGTTGCGCTTGGACAGCTCCGCGAGCACGTCGGTGTGCGGCCTGCGGGCCGCCTCGAACGCGGCCAGCGCGCCCGGCAGGTCGTTCGGGTGCTCGGCCAGGCACCGGTCGAGCACCGAGCAGTCCTCGAACGCGGCGTTCATGCCCTGCCCGAAGAACGGGTACACCGCGTGCGCCGCGTCCCCGATCAGCACCACGCCGCGGCCCTCGTCGGTGGCGGTGTGCCACGGCGCGGTGCGCACCGTGACCAGGCTCGCCGCCTCGTGGTCGAGGAACTGCTCCACCACGTCGGGGATCAGGGTGAGCGTGTCGGGGAAGCGGCGGGCGAAGAACTCCCGCACCCTCCCCGGCTCGGTGAGCCCGGCGAACCCGTGCTCACCGGCGAACGGCAGGAACACCGTCGCGGTCAGCGAGCCGTCCGCGTTGGGGTGCGCCACGATCAGGCCGTCGTCGCCGGGCCACACGTGCAGCGCGCGCAGCTCGGTGCGCGGCCGCCCGTCGTCGCCGACCGGGATCAGCAGCTCCTTGTAGCCCCACTCCAGGAACTCCTGGTGCAGGTCCACCCGCAGGCCGCGGCCCAGCTGGGCGCGGACGGCGGAGAACGCGCCGTCCGCGCCGACCACCAGGTCCGCGGTGTGCACCTCCTCGCCGTCCGGGCCGGCGGCGGTGACCGCGGGCTTGGCCCGGTCCACGGCGGTGACCCGGTGGCCCCAGCAGAACTCCACGCCGAGCCGCTCGGCCTCGTCGACCAGCGCCACGTTGAGGTCGTGCCGCAGCACCGAGTGCAGGATCTGGTCCTCGGCCAGGCCGTAGGGCTGGAACCGCAGCCCGTCGGGCAGGTGCACGACGCGACCGCGCATCGGCACGGTGAGCGGCGCCAGCCGCTCCAGCAGGCCGACCTCCCGCAGCGCCACGATGCCGCGCTGCGACAGGCCCAGGTTGATCGAGCGGCCCTGCTCGCGGACGCCGGGCGTGCGCGGGTCGCCGCGCCGCTCCAGCACCCGGACGAGGTGGCCGCGCCGCGCCAGGT
>NZ_JBHWIE010000679.1:0-2005 GCF_042732085.1 Actinosynnema sp. NPDC059797 | reverse complement strand
GAGATGGCGATAAGCGACACGCCGACGCACTCGCCGCCCGGATCCGTGACGCCCTCGCCGGACAGCTCCATCACGGGGTCGCCCTCGTAGTTCTAGTAGACGACCCCCTCCGCCATCACCGCGTCGAGCGCGGCGAGCCACGCCCGGGAGTCGGGCAGCAGCTCCTCCAGCCACCGCACCACCGCGTCCACGTCCCGCAGCGCCAGCGCGTGGTAGTGGCGCTCGGACTCCCGGCCGCGGTCGCGCAGCCAGGTGTGCGCCGCGGTCCACCGCGCGGGGTCGGCGGCGAGGCGGCGCAGCAGCAGGTGCCGCAGCGCGGGCAGCATGACCGCGCGCCGCGCGTCGGTCCCCTCCGGGTCGTCAGGCGCCCGGTCGCCGGGCCGCGGCACCGGGTCGGGCGCGCGGACCTGGAGCTCGTCGGGCACCAGACCCGTGCGGCGCGTGGACGTGGTCAGGCCGCTGCCCGTCAGCTCGTCGGCCTGCTCGACGTCCCGCGCGGCGGCGCACGCCTCCAGGACGGCCGACGCCCTCTCCGGCATCGGGCCCAGCAGCTCGCGGCGCAGCCGCTCCTCGACGGTCACCGGGTCCTTGTCGACCGGGCCGCGCCACTGCTTGTCCAGCAGCCGCTTCACCGGGGTCCCGCTGCCCGCGTAATCGCCGACGGCCTTGACGACCACGGCGGTGGCGGCGGGGTGGCCCCTGGTGAAGCGGTACACCTCGGCGGCGACCGCGCGGTGCGCGTTGAGCCGCGACCCGGCCACGTCGGCCACCATGTCCTTGACCTCGTCCAGGGTCAGGTCGCGCAGCGCCACCGGGTAGGAGTCGCTCTCGTACTCGCCCTGCCTGCGGGCCGCGTAGTCGTCGTAGTTCGCCTCCTCGGCGAACGGGAACTCGCCGTTCGGGTCCGCGTGCCGCGCCACGGCGCCCGTGCTGGTGGCGACCACGGTCAGCGGGTCGAGCCCGCCTCGGCGGGCGTCGGCCAGCGCCCGGTAGAGCAGGCGACCGGCCTTGGTGTCCACGTCGTCCAGCAGCAGCACGCAGTTCAGCGACCACCTGCGCGCGCCGCGGCCCCGGCCGAACGCGGCCCGCAGGTCGGCCAGGAACGCCGCCCACAGCAGCTCGGTGGCCTCCTTGCGGTCGGCCTCGCTGGCGCCGTCGCCGGTGAGCTGGTTGAGCCGGGCCAGCTCGTCGTAGGCCTTGTCGTCGGAGCCGTACCACTCCAGCCCCTCGCCCAGCACCACGCGGCGCCCGTGCCGCCACGACACCAGGCCGTCCAGCAGGAGGTTCGGCGCGTACTCCACGGCGGCGCCGACCCCCGGCACGCCGCCGACCCCCGGCACCGTGTTGGCCACGTTCTGCCCCAGGGTGGACAGGAACGCCCGCAGCCGGTCGATGCGACGGGCCTGCTCCAGCTCCTGCCGGATGCGTAATCGGGCGGCGTGGCCCACGAGGGTGTCGATCTGCGCCGCCATGGCGACCTGGGCGGTGACGAAGCGGGGGAACGGGATCGAGCGGTACCCGGCGGCGTTGCGGTTGAGGTCGAACGCCAGCCGCGGGAGCACCTCCCAGGCGGCGTTCCCCGCCAGCTCGCCGCAGTTGACGCGCGCGTGGGGCAGCCTGCCCCGCAGTCGGCCCTCCAGTGAGTCCAGCAGCGCGCTGCGCCCGCACCCCTTGGGCCCGGTGAAGATGACGATGGGCGTGCGGCGCGTGGTCGGCAGGCCCTGCGGCTCCGGCCTGGTCGTGAACTCCCGCACCAGCGCGACTGCCCGGTGCCTGCCGTGCAGGGTAAACGGGTCGTCACGCAGGCGGCCGATCGGATCTCCGGGCATGTGCACCCCCACACGAGCGAGCGAGAGCAGACATGATCTCGCTCCACCGCTGCCGTGTCACGGCTTTCGGCACATCACCACGCCCGTGGCCGATCGCCCGTCGCGGGCCTCACCCGCGCGCCGGGACGCGGGGCGCGCACCGCGCGGGCGCCCCGAAGGTCCGTCGCCGACGGAAC
>NZ_JBHWIE010000678.1:0-2005 GCF_042732085.1 Actinosynnema sp. NPDC059797 | reverse complement strand
GTAGTCGCTGAAGCCGCCCGGCTGCTTGCCGTGCGAGGCCCAGCCCGTCCGCACCTCCACCGCGGCCTACCGGGCGTTCCGCAGCCGGCTGTGGATCCACAGCAGCGGTTCGAGCACGTTGATCGGGAACACCCCGCCGCGGATGCGGTCCTGCCCGTCGTCGCCCCGCTTGATGTTGGCGTAGTCGTTGGGCCGGAACCGCCGCCCGTCGCCGACGTAGAAACCGATGGCGGAGGTCACGAACACCCGCAGCCGCTGCGGGTCGAAGTGGTTGGCCAGCGCGCCGCGCACCAGGTCGGCCGTGCCGTTGGGCGACTCGTGGCACAGCCGCTGGAAGAACTCGTCGGCGTAGCCGTCGGGCACGAGCGGCAGGTGCGGCGGGTGCTCGGACTGGACGGTCAGCC
The DNA here is from genome assembly GCF_042732085.1 of Actinosynnema sp. NPDC059797. NCBI lineage: Bacteria > Bacillati > Actinomycetota > Actinomycetes > Pseudonocardiales > Pseudonocardiaceae > Actinosynnema > Actinosynnema sp. NPDC059797. The sequence goes on along the minus strand of NZ_JBHWIE010000678.1, from coordinate 1,601 downwards.
CGTAGCGGCGGGCCGCCTTGTAGATCTCCGGGTCGTCGAACTTCGTCACGCACACCGCGAGGTGCTGGGGCAGGTAGGTGCCCTGGTAGCGCTCCTGCTCGAAGATGCGCCGCGCCAGCTTCTCCAGCATCCGGTGGAAGAAGTCGAACGCGTCGCCGGTGCGGGCGTCGCGCACCGGGTCGAACAGGTAGATGATCCCGCCGCACATCTCCAGGTGGTCGAGCAGCTGGTCCTCGGTGTCGGTCAGCGAGGTGACCCGCTGGCCGCCCGGCGCGCCGGCGATGCTGAACTCGTCGTCCAGCTGCTGCTCGACGGGGTGCCCGTTGCTGCGGTAGTACCAGCCGGGCACGTCGAGCACGTCCAGCTCGAACGCCACCCGCTGCGGCGCGACCGGCTTGGCCCTGCCGAACACGCCGCGCCGCACGGGTGGGGGCGCCTCGGTGCCGGTGAACCGGAAGATCACGTTCTGCGGGTCGCTGGTGGCGTTGTGGAACATGTGCTGGCGGGTCAGCAGGTTGGTGGAGTGCGTCAGGAACTCCGACGACTCGTCGGTGACCCCGTTCATGATCCAGTTGCCGGGGCCGTGCCACCTGTTGACCGCGACGTTGAGCGACGCCAGGTAGGTGGTCTTGCCGCTGCCGGGCGCGCCCCACAGGCCGATGCGCACGTCGTCCGGCAGCGGTCCCCTCGCGGGCAGTGGTGCGGTCATCAGGTTCCTCCAAGGGGGAGCAGCAGTGGGTGGGGTTCGGGGTCGCGGTCCCGCACGGCCAGGCCCCGCACGAGGTCCGGCGCGGTGGCGGTGCGGTGGTCGAGCAGGCCCCGGTCGCCGAAGCGGTGCCAGAAGGCGCGGCCCCGGCGGCCGAAGCGGTCGCCGTGGTCGGGCCGGGTCCAGTCGGGGCGGTCCCACACGCCGAGCAGGCGCACGCCCAGGTCGCGCAGCGCGCGCAGCTGGGCGCCCTCGCCGACGCGGCGGGGGCAGCGGGGCGCGGAGGCGCCCAGGTCCTCGGTGGGGTGCGGCGGGCGGGAGCCGAGCACCACCAGGCCCCGGTGCGCGCCGGTGCGCCGCCAGGCCAGCCGGGAGGCCAGCAGCAGGGCGTCCTCGACCGGCGCGGCGTGGCTGTAGACCGGGTGGGCGGGCGCGAGGGTGTCCAGGAACTCCAGGCAGTCGGCCGCCGCGCCGAGGGGGAACACGCGCACCACGTGGCCGGGGTCGGTGCGGGTGGCGCTGTGGTCGAGGTAGGCCAGCACGGCGTACCGGACGGAACCGGGCGCGTGGTGCTCGGCGTCGACCAGGGCCACGGTCCCGGCCACCAGCGCCAGCCGCTCGCGCACCGCCTCCCGGCGGCCGCCCAGCTCGACGGCGAAGGCGAGGTCCGCGCCCGGCACGTCGGCGGGCCGGTAGGTCCCCGGCACGGCCGCGCGCGTGGCGGCCCACTCCCGGTCCAGGTCGGCGGCCGGCACGTGCCGCGCGGTGACGTCGTCGGCGCAGCGCACGGCGACCCGGGCCCCGGCGGCGAGGGTGAGGTCGACGCGGTGCTCCTCGGCGGGGCGCAGCCGGGCGCGGGTGACCGCCACGGGCCGCCACCTGTCTCTTATACACA
>NZ_JBHWIE010000677.1:0-2013 GCF_042732085.1 Actinosynnema sp. NPDC059797 | reverse complement strand
GCCTTGATCGTGCCGTCCGCGGTGGTGCTCTCGCCGACCGCCACACCCCGGTCGTTCAGCGCCACCGGCAGGCTGTGCGCGCCGCCGAGCGAGCCGAGCCACACGTGCTTCCCGTCGCGCCACAGGAACGCCCGCGCCGCGTCCGGGTCGTCGGCCGATGACCAGCCCAGCACGTCGCCCCGCTCGTTGACCGCCACCGCCTCGGCGGGCCCCGGCACGTCCAGCACGACCGGCTTGCCGCCGCCCGGCCACAGCGTCGCCCGCCGCACGCCGCTCGCGTCCGTCGTCACGCCCACCACGTCACCGCGCTCGTTGAGCGCCTGCGGCCCGCGCGCCACCCGGCCGTCGGGCGACAGCACGGTCACCGAGCCGCCCTCCCAGCGCAGCGCCCGGCCGTCCTCGTTCCCGACGACCACACCGGCCTCGTTGACCGCCGACAGCTCGTACGAGCCCGAACCCGGCGTCGCGGCCAGCCGCGTGCACGTGACGCCCTCGCAGCGGAACGCGTAGCGGTCCCCGGCGAACATCGGCAGCTTCGACCCGACCACCACGCCCGCGTCGTTGATCGCGTCGACGAACAGGTGCGGCTCCGACAGCGGCAGCGCCTCGTGCTCCTCCCCGCGCCACACCGCGGCCCGCTCCTGGTGGTAGGAGGTGGACGAGGTGGAGTACGTCATCGGCACCTGACCGGCGTCGTTGATCGCCTCCGCGCTCACCCACCCCGAACCGGACGGGGTGATGTCGACGACCTCGCCCGCCCGCCAGATCCTGGGCCGGTTGACGTAAGGCCCGACGGAACTCTTCGCCTCCACGATGAGCACCTGCCCGCGCCGGTTGATCGCCCGCGGGTTGCCCGCGCCGAGGTCCACGGCCGCGCCGCCGGGCGTCCACTGCACACCCCGGACCGGACCGTTGCCGTAGGCGGCGCCGATCACCTGGCCGAGGTCGTTGACGCCGACCGCGCGGTGCGTCGGGTAACCGGGCAGGCCGGGCAGTTCGGTGATCCGCACGTCGGCCCACGCGGTCGGCGCGGCCACCAGCGGCAGGGCGACGGCCAGCGCGAGGGAAACCGGGAGAACACGAGTCTTGGGCATGGTTCGCTCCGTTGCGAGATGTCCATCTGAACCGATTCGCACGGTAGTGCCGGCCCGACCGGGGCGGCGTCGTCCGGACAGCGGAACCGAAGGGACGAGCCCTTGGCGGCCAACGATGTCGTGGACCCGGCGGGCGGAGGCCGCACCACCCGTCCCGACCCGAGCGGTTCCCGGCCGCCGGGACGCCGTAGCGCCGGCGCAGCCCGCGGTGCCATGGTCACCGGGGACGTGGCGGTCGACGAGGCGACGCCACGGCGACCGGGGGAGGCCACGTGCACCGCAGGACGACGGCACTGCTGGCGGCGGGGGCGGTGACGGCGGCGCTGCTGACCGCCGGCACCGCCACCTCCGCGCCGGGAACACCGGAACCCGAACCGCCGGAGGGCTTACCCGGCGGCACGGTGACCCTGCTGACCGGTGACCGGGTCACCGTGCGGGCCGGCCGCGCCGAGGTGAGCCCGGCCCGGGGACGCGAGGGGATGCGGTTCCTCCAGCGGCGCGACCGCCGCGGCGCGCTGCACGTCGTGCCCCTCGACGCGGAGGAGGCCGTGCGGTCCGGCGCCCTGGACGAGCGGCTGTTCGACGTCGCCGGCCTGCTGCGGGCGGGCTACGACGACCGGTCGAGCGGCGTGACCCCGCTGATCGTCGTCACCGACGGCCCGGCCGTCGCGGGGGAGCCGCTGCCCAGCATCGGCGGGTACGCCGTGGAAGCGCCCAAGGACGGCTCGTTCTGGTCGGGCGCGCGGACGGCCGGCGCGACGCGCGTGTGGCTGGACGGCCCGGTGCGGACGACGCTGGACCGCAGCGTGCCCCAGGTCGGCGCGCCCGAGGCGTGGCGGGCGGGGCACACCGGCCTCGGCGCGACGGTCGCGGTGCTCGACACCGGATACGCCGCCCAGCACCCCTACCTCGCCGGCGC
>NZ_JBHWIE010000676.1:0-2023 GCF_042732085.1 Actinosynnema sp. NPDC059797 | reverse complement strand
TCGGAGATGTGTATAAGAGAGAACCCATCCTCCCCTCCCCCCCCCCGCGGCCTAGGCGGGCTCGAACTGCCACCACTGCTGCGACTGGAAGTTCTTCTCCCACAACTGGGCCACCGCGCCGTCGACCTGCGCGGGATCGCGGTCCACCACCGTGCGGAAGTCGTTCAGGAACCGCAGGTTGTAGATGGCCAGGTCGTCCGGCAGCAACCGCCACTGCTGCTGCGACTCCCCGTTGCACCGCCACAGCTGGAGGCGGGTCCCGTTCGCCCCGCCGGTGGTGGTGTCGGCGTCCAGGCACATCCCCGGGAACCGCTCGTTCCTCAGCTGCCCACCCTCGGCGACCCACACCTGTTGCGGCTGCCCGTTGCACCGCCACACCTGCACGCGCGTGCCGTTCTCACCGTTGTTGGAGTCGGCGTCCAGGCACTGGGTGCGGTCGCCGTGCAGGCTGCGGATCCTGGTCCGCACGGCATCGGACCGCTGGGCGCCACCGTCCCCGGCGACGGCCGGGCGCGGCGGGAGCAGCGCCGACGGCTCCCCGGCGCTCGCACCCGGCACGAAGGCCAGCGCGAGGCCCAGGGCCAGCAGTCCGACGATCGTCTTCTTCATGGTTCCCCCTGTGTTCACGCGGTCCGCGCACCCCTGGTCCGCGAACCGCCGCTGACGACCACACCGTGCCGACTCGATCGTGTGAATCCTCGGTGGTTCCCTCAAAAACGCCGGTGGGAGCAGGTATCCAGGTGACAGGGGAACAACGCCGGTGCCGTGGGGGGAACCGTGGTGGAGATCCGCTTGCTGGGTGAGGTGGTCCTGCTCGCGCGGGGTCGCCCGGTCGACCTGGGCCCGCCCAGGCAGCGGTGCGTGTGGGCGGCGCTCGCGGTGGACGCGGGACGCGTGGTGCCGGTCGAGCGCCTGGTCCGGCGGGTCTGGGGCGAGGACCCGCCGCTGCGCGCCCGGGCCACGCTGCTGACCTACCTCTCACGCCTGCGGCAGGCCGCGGCCGGGGCGGTGCCCCTGACGCGCCGCTCGGGCGGCTACGTGCTCCAGGTCGACGAGGCGGCGGTCGACCTGCACCGGTTCCGCGCCCTGCGCGCCCACGCGTCCGCCGAGCGGTGGGCGCGGGCGCTGGAGCTGTGGCGCGGCGACCCGCTGACCGGCGTTCCCGGGGACTGGGCCGACGCCGAACGCGACCGGCTGCGGCAGGAACACCTGGCCGCGCAACACGAACTGGTCGACGCCGAGCTGCGCGCGGGCAGGGGGGAGGGGCTGGTGGCCGAGCTGTCCGCGCGGGCCGCCGAGCACCCGCTGGACGAGCGGGTCGCGGGCCAGTACCTGCTGGCGCTGCACCGCGCCGGGCGCACCGCGGACGCCCTGGCGCACTACCGCCTGGTCCGGGACCGGCTGGTGGACCAACTGGGCACCGAACCGGGCGCGCCACTGCGGGAACTGCACGGCCGCATCCTCGACGCCGACCCCGCGCTCACCGCGCCGGCCGGGACCGCGCCCGACGCACCGGGCTGGACCGCGCCTGCCAGGTCTTCGCCCGCCGCGCCGACCACACCCGCGGCGCCGGCCGGATCCTCGCCCACCGCGCCGGTGGAACTCCTGCCGACCGCGCCGGTCGGACCCCCGCTCGCGCCGCACCACCCCCTCGCCGGCCGGCTGTTCACCACCCCGTGCGACATCCACCCCGTGGACACCGCGAGGGCCGTGCGCGGCTTCCTCGACGCCCTCGGCGCCGACCCACCTCGGCCGCCCGTCACCACCCGCACCCGGGCGGCCCCGTTCCGCGGCCCGGTCGCCGATTCCCACCGCGCCGTCCTCCTCCCGGCCGGCTCGGGCCGTGCCGGGCCCTGCCGTCGCGGGACCCGCTGCGCCCGACCCCCGCCGCGGTGCACCCCCCGCCGCGTGGCGGTCAGCCGGTTACGTGAGCTCCCAGGGCGCGCAACAGCACCTCGGTCAACCGGTCGAGGTGGTCCGCGCCCGCCTCGACGCGGCGCACCGACAGCCGCCAGTACAGCGG
>NZ_JBHWIE010000675.1:0-2039 GCF_042732085.1 Actinosynnema sp. NPDC059797 | reverse complement strand
GCGATGTGGTGCAGGACGAGCAGGAGCACGTGGTGGTCGTCGGCGACGCGCAGCAGGGTCGCGCGCACCGGCAGCTCGGCGGTCAGGTCGAACGCCTCCCGCGCCGCATCCCGGGCCAACCCGTCCACCTCGGCCTCCGCCGCCTCCCGCAGCGGCAGGCCGAGCAGCACGTCCTCGGCGGGCCGGACCACCTGCTGCGGCACCCCGTCGATCGACGGGAACACCGTGCGCAGGGCCTCGTGCCTGCGGACCACGTCGGTCAGCGCCGCCCGCAGCGCGTCCGGGTCGAGCCGGCCGCGCAACCGCACCGCGTGCGGCACGTTGTAGGCCGCGCCCGCGCCCTCCAGCTGGTCGATGAACCACAGGCGGGCCTGGGCGTAGGACAGCGGCACCTCGTCCGGCCGCGGCGCGGGGGTGAGCGCGGGCCTGCCCTCGGCCACGCGGACCAGCCGGTCGCCCAGCGCGGCGGGGGTGGGCCCGTCGAACAGGTCGCGGATGCCGACCTCCGCGTCCAGCGCCGCCCGCACCCGTCCGACCAGCTTGGCGGCCAGCAGGGAGTGGCCGCCGAGGGCGAAGAAGTCGTCGTCCAGGCCCACGTGCTCGTCGGGCAGGCCCAGGACGTCGGCGAACAGGCCGACCAGGATCACCTCGCGGGCCGTGCGCGGCGCCCGGCGCTCCGCCGCGGCGAGCCGGGGCGCGGGCAGGGCCGCCCGGTCGAGCTTGCCGTTGGCGTTGAGCGGGATGCGGTCCAGCAGCACGTACGCGCCGGGTCGCAGGTGGGCGGGCAGCAGGTCGGCGGCGTGGGCGGCCAGGGCAGTCGGCTCCGGCGCGGTCCCCGGCTCGGGCACCACGTAGGCGACCAGGCGCTTGTCCCCGGGCCGGTCCTCGCGCACCACGACCGCGCTGCGCCGCACGTCCGGGTGCGCGTCCAGGGCCGCCTGCACCTCGCCGGGCTCGATCCGGAAGCCGCGGACCTTGACCTGGTCGTCGGCGCGGCCGACGAACTCCAGCACGCCGTCGGCGCGCCACTTCACCAGGTCTCCGGTGCGGTACATGCGCCCGCCCGGCTCGAACGGGCAGGCCACGAACCGCTCGGCGGTCAGGCCCGGTTCGCCCGCGTAGCCCAGCGCCGAGCCGACGCCCGTGACGTACAGCTCGCCCGGCACGCCCGGCGGCGCCGGCTCCAGCCGGTCGTCCAGCACGTAGGAGCGCTTGTCGGCCAGCGGCAGGCCGATCGGCACGGCCTGGCCGGCGGTGTCGACGGGCCGCACGTCGTGGCCGCTGGTGTAGATCATGTGCTCGGCCGGGCCGTAGCCGTTGACCACCCGCACGCCCGGGTGGTCGCGCAGCAGCCGCGCCAGGTGCGGCGCCGACGCCGCCTCGCCGCCGGTCATCACCAGCCGCAGCACGTCGAACACGGCCGGGTGCTCGTCCAGCACGTAGTTGAGCAGGCTGGCGGACAGGAACACCGTGGTGACGCCGTGCTCGGCGACCAGGCGGGCGACCTGCGCCGGTTCGGGGGCGGGGCCGGGCTGGAGCACGCAGGCCGCGCCGGACAGCAGCGCGCCGAACAGCTCCAGCACGAACCCGTCCCACGGCACCGGCGCGCACTGCAACCACACCTGGCCGGGCGCGGTGTCCAGGAAGTCCTGGCCGACGAGGGTGCGCACGACCGCCCGGTGCGGCGCGAGCACGCCCTTGGGGCGGCCGGTCGAGCCGGAGGTGAAGATGACGCACGCGGGCGAGCCGGGGTCCACGGCGACGTCGGGCGCGTCGGCGGGGTGGCCGCCGACGTCGGTGGCGATGTCGACGAACCGGGCCGGGACGTCCGCGGCGCGCAGCCGGGCGGCGCCGGCCGCGTCGGTGACCACCGCGGACGCGGCGGCGGCGCGCAGGACCGCGGCCATGCGGCTCGGCGGGAAGCCGGGGTCGAGCAGGGTGAACCCGCCGCCGGCCTTGAGCACCGCGAGCACCGCGACGACCAGGTCGAACCCTCGGTCGAGCAGCACGCCGACGCGGGCGCCGGGGCGCACGCCCGA
>NZ_JBHWIE010000674.1:0-2040 GCF_042732085.1 Actinosynnema sp. NPDC059797 | reverse complement strand
CCGACCTGGTCTACCTGTGGGCGCGGCTGGGCGCGGTCGAGGGACGGGTGCGGCGGGCGGTCGAGGCGCAGCGGGCCACCGACCCCGCGCCCGACGACCCCTATCGCGGGCACTACCTCACCCCCGAGGCCGTCCGGAGGGTCCTGGCGTCGCCGCGGCAGCCGCCGCTCCAGGCGCCCGAGCCCGACCCCGAGCTGGAGGCCCTGTCCGCGCTCGTGCCCGACCCCGGGCCCCGGCTCGCCGTGCTGGCCCGCGACTTCGGCCTGGCCCCGGTGGACGTGGAGTTCCTGCTCGTGGCGCTGGCACCCGACGTGGACGCGCGCTTCGAACGGCTCTACGGCTACCTCAACGACGACGTCACGCGCCGCCGGGCGACCGTGGGGCTGGCGCTGCGGCTGTGCGGCGTGCCGGTGGCGGGCCCGGGGCGGTTCCGCTTCACCGCCACCTCGCCCCTGGTGGCGGGCGGCCTGGTGGAGGTGCACGACCCGGGTGCGCCCGCGCTGTCCCGCGCGCTGCGCGTGCCCGACCGGGTGGTGGCCCACCTGCTCGGTGACGACGAACCCGACCCGGCGTTGGCGGGGCTCGCGCGCCTCGTGCCCTTGTCCGACGCCCGACCGGGTGAGCTGCCCGGACGACTGGGCGCGGGGCTGCGCGCCGGCGTCACCCCGGTCCACCTGCGCGACACCGGCGGCGACGCGGGCCCGACCGCGGTCGCCGCGCTGGCCGCCGCGGGCCGGGGCGCGGTGGTGCTCGACGCGGCGGCGTTGGCCGACCGGGAGCACCCCGACCCGGGCGCGGTGGTCCGCGAGGCCCGGTTGCGCGGCGCGGGGATCGTGCTCGGCCCGCTGGAACCCCTCGTGCCCGAGCGGGCGCGGTTGCTGCGCGAGCTGGTCGCGCTCGCGGGCGACCTGCCGGTGCTCCTGCACGGCAGGTCGCACTGGGACCCGAGGTGGACCGCGCGGCCCGTGCTGTCCGTGCCGGTGGACCCGCCGCTGCCCGCGGAACGCGCCGCGTGGTGGACCCGCGCGCTCGGCGGCGAACCCGGGTTCCTGCCGGACTTGGCGGGGTACCGGCTCGGCTCGGAGGAGGTCGGCCGGGCGGTGGAGGTGGCGTCGCACCTGGCCGCCGTGGAGGGCCGGCCGGTCGGGTTGGCCCACGTGCGCGCCGGCGTGCGGGCCCAGAACGGGGCGGGCCTGGACCGGCTGGCCCGGCGGATCGTGCCGGCCGTCGGCTGGGACGACGTGGTGCTGCCCGAGCACACCCGGCGGCAGCTCGCCGAGCTGGTCGTGCGGGCACGGCACCGCGAACGGGTGCTGGGCGAGTGGCGGATGCGCCCCGGCGGCGGGCGCGGGCGCGGCGTGGTGGCGTTGTTCGCGGGCGAGTCGGGCACCGGCAAGACCATGTCCGCCGAGGTCGTCGCCGCCGAGATCGGCATGGACCTGTACGTGGTGGACCTGTCGACGGTCGTGGACAAGTACGTCGGCGAGACGGAGAAGAACCTGGAGCGGATCTTCACCGAGGCCGCCGGCGTGCACGGGGTGCTGCTGTTCGACGAGGCCGACGCCGTGTTCGGCAAGCGGTCGGAGGTGCAGAGCGCCCACGACCGGTACGCCAACGTCGAGTCGGCCTACCTGCTGCAGCGCATGGAGTCCTTCGACGGCATCGCCGTGCTGACCACCAACCTGCGGTCCAACGTGGACGAGGCGTTCACCCGCCGGATCGACGTGATCGCGGACTTCCCGGTGCCCGACGCGGAGCAGCGCCTGGCGCTGTGGGACCGCTGCCTGGGGGGCGCGCTGCCCCGTGCCGACGACCTGGACCTGGCGTTCTGCGCGGAGCGCTTCGACCTGGCGGGCGGGTCGATCCGCGCGTGCGCGGTGACCGCGGCGTACCTGGCCGCCGCCGAGGACCGGCCGGTGGCGATGGCCGACGTGGTGGCGTCGGTGCGCCAGGAGTACCGCAAGCTCGGCCGGCTCGTGCTGGAGAGCGAGTTCGGGCCGTGGCACGCGGCGCAGTGACCCGACCCTGACCCCCGGGGAC